>CAYNCR010000121.1:0-8251 GCA_964395575.1 uncultured Desulfohalobiaceae bacterium | reverse complement strand
GCACCTGGACAACGTGGCCAAGGCGGTCAAGGACGGCGTGCGCGCCTCAGGAGGCACGCCCATGGAGTTTCCCGTGATCGGTATCTGCGACGGTTTGGCCATGAATCATTCCGGTATGCGCATGAGCCTGCCCAGCAGGGAGCTCATCGCGGACTCCATCGAGGCCATGGCCACAGCCCAGCCTTTTGACGGGCTCGTTTTCATCCCCAACTGCGACAAGATCGTTCCGGCTATGCTCATGGCCATGCTCAGGCTCAATCTCCCGGCTATCTGTGTGAGCGGCGGCCCCATGCTTGCGGGTGAGCATAAAGGGCGTTCCGTGGACCTGGTCAGCGTTTTCGAGGCGGTAGCCAGCGCACGCAAGGGGGAAATCACCCAACAGGAGCTGGGCGAGCTGGAAAAGAAGGCCTGTCCCGGTTGCGGGAGTTGTTCCGGGATGTTTACCGCAAACTCCATGAACTGTCTGAGCGAGGCCCTGGGAGTGGCGATGCCGGGCAACGGCACGGTGCCCGCGGTGCATTCGCAGCGGATCAGGCTGGCCAAGGAGTCGGGCCGCAGGGTGATGCGGCTTCTGGAGGAAAACATTGCCCCCAGGGACATCGTGGGCGAGCATGGCGTGCATAATGCCGTGGCCGTGGATATGGCCCTGAGCGGTTCCACGAATACTGTGCTGCACCTGCCGGCGATCGCGGCGGAATGTGGCATCGAGCTCCCCCTCGAGATCTTTGACCGGATAAGCCGGGAAACCCCGAACCTGTGCAAGCTTTCTCCGGCAGGTGCGTACCACCTGGAGGACCTGAACAGGGTGGGCGGAGTGCCCGTGGTCATGAAAGAGCTGGACCGAAAGGGGCTTCTCCACACGGACTGCCTGACTGTTACCGGAGAGCCCGTTGCGGACAATCTGAGCCGTATCCAGGACATTCATGCGGACGGAACGGTGATCAGCAGCTTCGAGGATCCCTATAGCCAGGATGGAGGGATTGCCATCCTCTACGGCAACCTCGCCTCCGAGGGATGCGTGGTCAAGCAATCAGCTGTCGCCGAGGAAATGAAGGTCCAAGACGCAACTGCGCGAGTTTTCTACTCCGAGTCCGAAGCGGTGGAGACGATCCTGAACGGGGAGATCCACAAGGGCGATGTCGTGGTCATTTCCTATGAGGGGCCCAAGGGCGGTCCGGGAATGCGGGAGATGCTCGCGCCAACTTCCGCAATCGCAGGAATGGGGTTGGCTTCCGAGGTTTCCCTCCTTACGGACGGGCGCTTTAGCGGGGGAACGCGTGGAGCGGCCATAGGCCATGTATCCCCGGAAGCAGCTGAAGGAGGCCTGATCGGTCTGCTCAAGGATGGTGATGCTTTGCGCATCGACATTCCCCAAAGGCGCATCGATGTTCAGCTCGAGGACGAAGAGATAGAGCGGCGCAAGAAAGAGATGACTCCGCCCAGCAAGGAAGTGGATTCTCCTTTTCTACGGCGATACGCCAGGCAAGCGACATCCGCGGCCCGCGGCGCTGTTTGCAAACCATCCTGAAGCAGGTCGAGGAGCGTACAGCCTGTGCATGGAAACTGGATAGGCAGCGGAGATCCCCGCGAGATTCCCTTTCGCCTGGAAGCACTGGAACGCGGCGGTTATTTGCTCAGCCGGGCGGAAAGGCTCCTGCTGCGGCTGATCTACGACTGGCCCAGAAGGGACAGGAGGATGCTGCTGACGGGATGCGGCGCGGGCCTGTTTCTGGAAACCATGCACAGGGCTGGCTTCGAGGTCAGCGGACAGGACAGCCATCCGCACTTCGTGACCCGGGCCAGGTTCAAGCTGGGTCATGTGGTGGATTTGCACCTTGGCTCCAGCGACAGATTGCAATTTGAGGACAATGAATTCGATTACACGGCCATCCTGTTCACCCTGAATATGACAACCAATCCCGAGACCGTCCTGCGGGAGGCCTTCCGCGTGGCAAGAAAGGGCATTCTGATGGGCGTGCTCAACCGCTGTCCCGAGCCCACGCCGCAGGAGGCGGATCAGCTGGGGATCAACAGGCAGGGCAGAAATCCTGTCGTCAGCCTGCCCTGGAACAGGCTCAAGAAAATACTCCGTGAATGCATTCCCTTTGAGGATGTGAATGCGCGTTCGGTCCTGCCGGGGCCGCAAAGTACCTGGAAGGAGGCCCCGTGGGCGGATCCTCTGAACCGCCCGGAGTACCCGCCGGATTGGGGCGCCTTTTATGCGGTGCGGACGGATCTGCAGAGGGAAAGCGCAGGGCTTCCGCTCCGGGCTCTTGGCACGAAACCGGAAATCGTTTAGTCCCGAGACAAGGGAAGGACTTCCGCGGTCTGCCCCTTGTACAGCCCCTCCACATTTTCCGGGATACGGAGCAGGGCATCCGCCTCGAGCAGGGTCCGGAGCAGCCCGGACGGACCGAGGACGGGCTCCGCCTGGAGCTCGCCGTCCCGCTCGGTGAGCCTGGCCCGGACATAGTCCTCGCGCCCCTGCTTGGAGGCGAGATTGCGCAATAGCCTCGCCCTGCGGCCGCGGACTCCCTCCCGTTCGGCGCGCTTCTCGCCTCGCAAATACCTCAAAAATGGGCACAGCAGAATCATGGTCACGACCTGGGCGGAGGCAACCTGTCCAGGAAGGCCGATAATGGGAAGGCCTCCGCTCGCGGCGAGGATGGTGGGCTTGCCCGGGCTCATGGAAACGCCGTGGGCCATGAGGCGGAAATCGGGAAGGTGCGCCATGGCGTCGAGGGTGATATCCCTGGCGCCGACTGAGCTGCCGCCGGAAACAAGAAGGACGTCGCACTCCGCTGCTGCTGCGGCAAGCACCTCGGTCAGCTCCGCCTCTTCGTCTGAGGCGATGCCGTAGGAGACGGGTTCGCCTCCGCTCTGGCGGATCAGACAGGATATGGCCGGAGAGTTCACGTCCCTGATCTGCGCCTCGTATATGGGCCGATCCGCGGGTACCAGCTCGTCCCCGGTGGCGATGAGTCCCACTCGGGGCCGCTGAAAGACGGGGACGGAGGAAGCACCAAGGGCGGCCAGTATTCCCACCCTGCCGGACTCGAGGACGGAGTTGGCGTATACTGCGGTATCCCCCCTGTCGCAGTCCTCGCCGCGGTAGAGGATGTTTTCTCCAGGCGCTACTGGGCGCGCCACCTGCAGGGCGCCGTCTCCGAGGCGGTGGCAGTGTTCCATCATCACTACGCTGTCCGCCCCCTCCGGGATACAGGATCCCGTGACCACTGCGGCGCATTGTCCGCCGGTGAGGACGAATTCCGGCATGCTCTGGATGTCGACCTGCCCCGCGAGCTCCAGATAGGCGGGAATCGACTCCGATGCCCCGAAAGTATCCTTTGCGGCCACGGCATAACCGTCCATGCAGGAACGGGTGAAGGGAGGAATAGGCTCACGGGCGATCATATCCTCGGCGAGAACCCGGCCGCAGGCTTCGTTGAGGGAGATACGCTCCGTCCGGGAGAGGGTCGGAAAGGAGCGGAGCAGTGAGCCGAAAGTGGCCACATCGACGACATGGAAGAACTGGTCGTTCATGAGCTGCCTCACAGGTGACGCGCAACAGGTTGCGGACTTGTGGTCGGATCAGAAGGCCTTTTGGTCCATTTTCCCAAATCAAAGGGGATTCGTGAACGGTAACTATTCATCACTTTGCCGAACCGTAAGCCGACACGGGGCATTTTGTCTCATGCAGCTCCGACTCTGGATTTTCTAACGTCCGGCACTCACTTTCCCAGAGGCATAGAGTATTTGGGCAAGCATCCAGAAAAGTGAGTGCCGGACGAAGAAAATCTGGCAGAGTCTCCGCAGAAATGAGTCAAAATATCCCGTGTCGGCTTACAATGATCAGTGGGGTGGTGAATAGTTACCGTGAACGAGACACTTTCCGGTGACCATAAACGGTCTCAACCGCTTCGGTTCGCGGATGACGACGGGTCGGACATATCGAACCGGATCTCGACCCGGCCTGAGCTTCCGCCTTTGAGGCTGGAAAGAATGCCCATCAGCGTATTCTGGACGAGATTGCGCACAAAGGGGTTGAGGGGGATGGTTTCGCCGTTGACAGTGATTTCGACCCCCTGGGGGGAGAGGGCTGTGCATTCGGAAACCTCCGCTTCTCCGGCAACGATTTCCCGAGCCAGTTGATAGCAGTCCTCACGACCGCAGCCCCCGCAGTCCAGGTCCGGCAGCAGAAAACCGCGCTCCAGGATGAGCTGAGCTGCCTGCGTTGAGTCGGCGAGCTCGGGGAGCCCGGAGACGGGTGAGGCGGACCACTGGGCAAGGGCAAGATCTTGGTCCAGATCCCGGCGGCTGTCTCCCTTTTGCGGAAGGATGATTCGGGGCAGGCAGCCGAGGTGCTTGCCGCCCTCGACGATCAGGACTTGTGCGGATACGAGGGGGAGAAAGTCCTGCAGGGATCGCTGTCCGGGCAGGGTCAGGGATGTGGTCTCCGGATCGAAGGCGATCGTTCCGTCGGCGACCTGGGCCAGTCTCTGCGTATCCGAGCTCGTGCGGTCCAGAGTATGGTGGCTGAACTTGGCCACAGCGACCCTGATGCCCATTTCCCGGAATCTGCGGCAGAGTGAGGTGGCCAGTTGGGTCTTCCCGGAGTCCTTGTACCCGGCGAGGAGTACTGCGCGCATGGTGAAACCTCCTAGGCGCCTTTGGACAAATCGGGGCAGATATGCGAAAGAGTTGCTTTTGACATTCACCGTGCCTTGGTCTAGTGAAATACGGGGCCGAAGACGGGTTCATGCATGCGAGGATGCGTTGCGGCCGGGGGGCGCGGAAAATCGGAAACAGGGACGCTCCGGGGGCATACGTTCAGCCGTCCGGTGAGGGGTTGCCCCCGCGGGATACAATTCAGCGAGAGAAGGGCTCCATTGAGGACGATCATATGAGCAGCATGCGCAAGATTCGCGGCTTTTCCGATATAATGGGTGCCGAGGTCCGGAAATTCCGCTTGATGGAAGAAACGGCATCAATCGTTTTTAGCCGCTACGGCTACGACGAGCTCCGCTTGCCCCTGCTGGAGCGGACGGATCTCTTTGCCCGCAGCATCGGCAGCGACACGGATGTGGTCCAGAAGGAGATGTTCACCTTTCCGGACAGGAAAGGACGATACGTCACATTGCGTCCGGAGGCAACAGCAGGCGCGGTTCGGGCCTATATCGAGAACAAGCTCTATGCCGGCCAGAACCTGACCAAGCTTTTCACAGTGGGCCCCATGTTCCGCTACGAGCGGCCGCAAAAGGGACGGCAGCGTCAGTTCCACCAGGTCAACGCCGAAGCCTTCGGCTCCGCCTCGCCCCTGCTCGATGCGGAAATGGTGCTTATGCTCTGGACCTATCTCAGCGAGCTGGGGCTCAAGAATCTGACCCTGCAGATCAACAGCCTGGGCTGTCGGGAATGCCAGCCGGAGTATGCCAGACGTCTGCAGGAGTACCTCCGGGACACGGAAGCAGAGGACTTTTGCAGCGACTGCAGCGAGCGGCGGGAGCGGAACCCCCTTCGCCTGCTGGACTGCAAGCAGACCCAGTGTCAGGAGCTCATGCACGAGGCCCCCTCCATGCTGGACTGTCTCTGTGAGAGCTGCCGGCCCCATTTTCACACTGTGCTGGACAACCTGCAGCGGATGGGGATCGACTACGAGGTGAACAGCAGGCTGGTGCGGGGGCTGGACTACTATCAGCGGACCACATTCGAGGTCATGTCCGGGGAAATAGGGGCCCAGTCCTCTGTTGCCGGAGGCGGGCGCTACGATGACCTCGTCCGGCAGCTCGGGGGGCCGGATCACCCCGCAATCGGCTTCGCCTGCGGCATGGAGCGACTGAGCCTGCTCCTGGACGATCCAGCCCCTGCGGAAACGGATTTCTATGTGGCCATTCTGGACGACGAGGGGCTCCCCGAGGGAATGCGTGTCTGCGAAGATCTGCGCCGGAAGGGACTCAGGGGGGAAATGAGCTACGGAACGGCGAGCCTCAAAAGCCAGATCCGCCATGCGGACCGCATCGGGGCGCGCTATTGTATTTTTCTGGGCCGCGAAGAATTGGAAAGCGGCCGGCTTACGGTCAGGGACATGGGCTCCGGAGAGCAGCATCAACGCGAGGCGGAGACCCTCCCGGAATTTCTGGGGCGATAGGAAACCAAAAGGCTTCAAGGACGAGCGAGATATGCCCGAAATCAGTTCGGAAGAGCTGCTGCAGGATCTGGGCGGATGGCAGCGATCCCACGGATGCGGAGAGCTCACAAGCGACAATCTGGATCAGGACGTCTGCCTCATGGGCTGGGTCCAGTTTCGAAGGGACCACGGAGGACTCATATTCATCGATCTCAGGGATCGCCAGGGGTTGACCCAGGTGGTCTTTTCTCCGGACCACAACGCAGAGGCCCATGAACAGGCCCATGTGCTCCGTCCGGAGTACGTGCTCGCCGTGCGGGGCACGGTCAGGCGCCGCCCCGAGGGAATGGAGAACCATAAGCTGCCCACCGGGGAGATCGAGGTCGTGGTTTGGGACTGGAAGCTGCTGAACAACAGCAAAACACCTCCCTTCCCCATCGAGGACGGCATCGATACCGGGGAGAATCTGCGCCTGCAGTACCGTTACCTGGATGTGCGGCGCAGGGAGATGACCCGCAATCTCCTCATCAGGGACAAGGCCGCCCAGAGCTCGCGCCGTTTTCTGGAACAGGAGGGCTTCCTGGAAGTGGAGACCCCGGTGCTGACCAAGAGCACCCCCGAGGGGGCGCGCGACTTTCTGGTCCCCAGCCGCATCAACCAAGGAAGCTTCTATGCCCTGCCCCAGAGTCCCCAGCTCTTCAAGCAGCTGCTCATGTTCGGAGGGCTGGACAAGTACTACCAGATCGTTCGCTGCTTTCGGGACGAGGATCTCCGGGCGGACAGGCAGCCGGAGTTCACCCAGATCGATATGGAGATGGCCTTTGTGGACGAGGAGCAGGTCATGGACGTCTCCGAGCGCATGATCAGCCAGTTGCTCGGGGAAACAGTGGGGTTTGAGCCCACGACGCCCTTCAATCGCATGACCTACGACGAGGCCATCGCCTCCTACGGAGTGGATCGTCCGGATACGCGATTCGGCCTGCTGCTGGAGAATGTGAGCGACATCGTCGAAAACTCCGGATTCAATCTCTTTGCCAACGCGGAGCTGGTCAAGGCCCTGCGCGTTCCCCAGGGTGGCGAGCTGACCCGGAAGGATATCGACGACTATACAGAATGTGTCAAGGACTTCGGGGCGACCGGTCTGGCCTGGATCAAGGTCCGCTCCGACGAATGGCAGTCCCCCATCGCCAAGTTCCTCAGTGAGCAGGAAAAACAGGGCCTGACCGAGCGCCTCGGCCTGGAAACCGGGGATATCGTCTTCTTCCAGGCCGCTTCCCGGGACGTGGTCAACGAATCCCTGGGCAATCTGCGGGTCCGGCTGGGGCATCGCTTCGGCCTGATCCCGGAGGAGGAATACAGCTTTACCTGGATCACCGACTTCCCCCTTCTGGAATGGAATCCCGAGGACAAGCGCTGGCAGGCCTGCCACCATCCCTTCACCGCGCCCCGCGGCGAGGACAGGGACCGCCTGGAAAGCGCTCCGGAGACGGTGCGGGCCAGGGCCTACGATCTGGTCCTCAACGGAACGGAGATCGGGGGCGGATCCATTCGCATCCACAGGAAGGACACCCAGATGGCCATGTTCAAGGCCCTGGGCATGGACCCGGAAGATGCGAAGGCCAAGTTCGGCTTCCTGGCGGAAGCCATGGACTACGGCGCACCGCCGCATGGCGGAATCGCCTTCGGGTTCGACCGCATCGTGATGATCCTGACCGGTTCCGGCTCCATACGCGATGTGATCCCCTTCCCCAAGACGCAGAAGGGCACCTGCCTCATGACCGCGGCCCCCTCGGCGGTGAGCCGGGAGCAGCTTCGCGAGGCGGGGATCCGCTTGCGGGAAAAGGCCAAACAGGAAGCCGAATAGGACGGGAAGACCCGTCCAGTCGGGTGAAAGAGGATAGCCCAGAAGCGGGGTTGGAGCTGGAATCGGACCTTGGGTGAAAACAGGCTAGGAGCGTCTGCGATTCGAGCTCTTCGCTTTACGGATGGCATTTCATGATTATATAATAGAAATAATCATTCGCACATTATGGCCCTTGGGACGAAGCTTGTGCTATGCAAGCCATCCCTTTTTTTTGTATGAAAATGTTTCCAATAGTTTGAATTATATGGAGATACAGCGCG
>CAYNCR010000120.1:0-8287 GCA_964395575.1 uncultured Desulfohalobiaceae bacterium | reverse complement strand
GCGCTCCACCCGCCTTCGCCTCGCGGCAATTGCCTAACAAATCAGCAAGTTAAAAATATTTTCATACAAAAAAAAGACGCACCGCAGACATAGAGACACCTCCTGTTTCAGGAACAAGCCAACGGAAAGCACCATGTCCGACGAATCCATACACGAAGAGAACGAGGAATGCCCCACGCGCTGCGGAGTCGTGGTCATCACCGGCCCGCCCAATTCGGGCAAGTCCACCCTGCTGAACTGCTTTTTGGGGGAGAAGCTCTCCATCGTCACCCCCAAGCCGCAGACCACGCGCAACCGGATCAGCGGCATCTACCACGAGGAGAGCACCCAGATCCTCTTTCTGGACACCCCTGGCATTCACTACACCACTCAGTCCCTGAACGCCTTCCTGGTGGAAACCGCCTGGAATGCCCTGGAAGGAGCGGATCATGTCCTGCTCCTGCTCGACGCCTCCCGCTACGTGGATCATCCCAGGCGTCTGAAGAGCGATCTGAGCGTGATCCACGAGCGCCTGACCGCTACGGGCCTGCCCCTGACCGTGGCCCTGAACAAGCAGGACCTGGTTCAGCGCAAGCAGGATCTATTGCCCCTTCTGGAATCGCTTCGGGACTATTTTCCGGACACGGAGTTCCACGTGCTTTCCGCGACGCAGGGGGAAGGCACCCTGGAGCTTTTGGACCACCTCAAGCAAAGTGTGCCCTGCTCCCCCTTCCTCTATCCCGAGGACCAGCTCTCCACACTGCCCATGCGCTTTTTGGCCTCGGAGATCATTCGGGAGAAGCTCTTTCTGAACCTGGAGCAGGAGCTCCCCTACTCCGTGGCGGTGCAAACCGAATACTGGGACGAGGATCCCGAGAGCGGCATGCTCCACATCGGGGCGGTGATCTATGTGAGCACCAAGAGCCACAAGGCCATGGTCATCGGGGCCAAGGGGCGCATGCTCAAGCAGGTGGGACAGGCGGCGCGGCTGGAGCTGGAGGCCATGCTGGAGCAGCAGGTCTATCTCCAGCTGTGGGTCAAGATCAAGCCCAAATGGACCCAGAACAGGAGCTTCCTCCAGTCGCTCGCTCCGGAAAACGAAATGTTCTGAGCCCGGCTGTTTGGGGCCCGGAACAGCCAACCGCCGGGGATTGCCTATGTCTTCCATCGTCGCCGAATACCGCCGCATTCAGGATCGGATTGCCGCCGCAGCGGAAAGGGCGGGACGGGATCCCCGCACCGTGAGCCTGGTCGCGGTGTCCAAGTTCCATCCCGCGGAGGCCATCGCCGAGCTGGCCCGGGCGGGTCATCTGGACTTCGGGGAGAACTACGTCCAGGAGGCCCGGGAAAAGCAGGAGGATCTGCGCGAATTCGCCATCCGCTGGCACTTCATCGGCGCTCCGCAGACGAATAAGGCCAAGTACATCGCAGGGCGGTTCCATCTGCTCCACTCCCTGGAGTCGACCAAGCTGGCCGCCGAGCTGGACAAGCGTTGTTCCCGGGAAGAAGTGCGGCAGCCCCTGCTGATCCAGGTCAATCTGGGCGGAGAGGCGCAAAAGGCGGGAGTGGCCCCGGAAGGCCTCCGGGAGTTGGCCAGGGATGTCCTGGACAGGCCGCGGCTCGATTTGCAGGGGCTCATGTGCATGCCGCCCCTGAGCGGGGACGCGGAGTCCAACCGGGCCCTCTTCGCCAGGCTGCGGGAAATGGCCCGGGAGCTGGAGCTGGAGCTCGGGGTGGAGCTGCCCCATCTGTCCATGGGCATGAGCCACGATTTCGAGACGGCCGTGGAGGAAGGCGCCACCCTCATCCGCATCGGGACCAGCATCTTCGGCGAACGGCCGCCGAAACAGGGGTGACTGCTCCGCCTCGACCTCCCGAATGGGCCTTCGCCCGGAGCGAAAGACCTTCTCGAGGGATCCTAGTTGCCCACCTGGTAACTATTCAGCTCTCCTCTGATCATTGGAAGCCGACACGGGGTATTTTGAATCATTTCAGCGGAGTCTCTGCCAGATTTTCTTCGTCCGGCACTCACTTTCCCAGAAGCATAGAGAATTTGGGCAAGCGTGAAGAAAGTGAGTGCCGGACGTTAGAAAATCCAGAGTCGGAGCTGCATGAAACAAAATGCCCCGTGTCGGCTTCCAGTTCGGCAAAGTGGTGAATAGTTACCCGACCTGTTTGTTTCTCATCCCGTTGTGTGCGGTAATGATCTCCCAGGCCTCCTCGGCCCGCTCCACGTACTGAAAGAGGTCCAGATCCGCCTCGTCGATGGTCCCCTCCTCGACAAGGGCCTGGAAACTGATCACTCGCTCCCAGTATTCCCGTCCGAAGAGGATCACCGGAAAGTGCTCGATTTTGCCCGTCTGCATCAGGGTGAGTGTTTCCAGGACCTCGTCCAGCGTTCCCAGCCCTCCCGGAAAGGCGACCAGCCCCTTGGCCCGCATCAGGAAGTGCATCTTCCGGGTCGCGAAATAGTGGAACTGGAAGCTGAGCTCCGGCGAAATGTACGGGTTGGGGCTTTGCTCGTGGGGCAGGACAATGTTCAGCCCGATGGATGGAGCCCCGCCCTCGTAGGCACCCCTGTTGGCCGCTTCCATGATGCCTCCGCCACCGCCGGTTATGGGCACCAGGCATTTCTCCCGCGTGCAGCCGGAAATCATGCGGCTCAACTTCTGGGCCTCCACGTAGTAGGCGCTCTTTGCCAGATTCTTCTCCGCCTTGGCCAACTCGGCGCGGAGCTTCTGGTCCCCGGGCGGATCCGCATCCACCTGGGCCTGCAGCTCGTCCACACGCTTCTGGGCGGTTTCCGGGTCGAGAATCCGCGCGCTGCCGAAGAAGACCACCGTGGAATCAACGTGCTGATCGTCCATCAGCAGATCCGGCTTGATGATCTCCAGCTGGATGCGCACATGCCGGAGCTCCTCCCGAAGCAGAAAGTCGGGGTCCTGGAAGGCCAGCCGATAGCTCGGCCCTTCCTGCAGGGATGCGCGCTCCTTTTCCTTCTCGGATCTGGCGGAGCTCTCAGCAGAGGGATAGGGTCCCTTGCCGCCTCTGTCTTTCATATGTCGTCTCGCTTATAGGTTGTCCGCGTCCGCGGGAGCTCTTTCGAGCCGACTACGGCTCCCGCCGCACGTCGGCGCTCCCAACGAATTGGGCCGCGGCATCGCTTGCGCCGCGGCCCTTGCATGCCGATATGTTTTCCTGCGGGATTGCTCACTGTCTCGCGTCTGATCGGCGGGCGGGCTCGCCCAGCAGCCCTTTCATCGCCGAAACCACTCCCTGGCCCTTGTATCCGGGCAGCACAAACGCATCCCTCGCCTGCGAGCTCTCGCCCTCGAAGGCTGTGGCGCCCTCGCCCTTTGGCTCGAAAAGACGGAGGCGATGTGTTGAATTTGTTGTCACCCTGATCCTATATCCGGTTCCGTTTCGGCTCAAGCCCTCTCTGTATTCCCGGCAGGTCACCGTTTCCAGGCTGCGCAGAAGCTCCCCGACTTTGTCCGAGCCAATCCTGTTCCCCTGCGCGTCATGCCATGCAGGTCCCTCCGTGGCGTTGGGCCCGGCCTGTTCTCTCTCTGCACGCCGAATCGTCCTGCTGCCGTTCACGCTCGAAAGCCGGACAGATCGCACCGCTTCCCTGTCCACGCGAAAGACCGTTCTGTCCCGAAGATCCCCGGCCGTGACGTCAAAGGTTCCCCGCAGGTCGCGTTCCGCCATGTAAATTTTCTCATCCCCGGGGAGCTTGATGTAGGTGTTCGCCACCTCTCCGGCACTCTTGCCCAGGATCAGCTCCCGCAGGGTCTCCCCGTCCCCGCGGGCTTCCACGCGGATGCGGCGCTCGGGATCCAGATGATAGCGGGTAGAGTCCCCGGATTGCGAGACCAGGGCTGAAATGCCCGGATCCGCAATCTGATCCAGGATTTCTTGCACTCTGTCCCCGTCCGCTTCGTAACCCTTGCCCTCGATCCTCCACGTTTCGTTGCTGCGCCGCAGGGAAAAACTGCTGTTAGCGGAGCTGATGCGAACCGTGTCCGCATCCCTGGTGTTGAGCGCGGCCAGCTCCGGGAGCTCGTACTGTACCCCATCGGACGGTCGCAGCAGGAGATAAAGCCCGATCCCGATAATGACCAGGAGAAGGAGAACGTATTCCTTGAAGTGCTTCATGACGGAGAAAGCTCCCAACTAGAGTTCACTTATCGTAACCCTTCACGGTGTATTTTTTGAACTTCCCCAGCGGAGGTTCCGGAGGTTTCAAGTGCAAAAAGCTGGCGCACTGAAGGGTTACCACTTATCGATGCGCGGAGAAGCGCTGCCGGATCAGACGCCTGCGCCGACTGCGGATGAGCCAGACACACATCCCGAAGAGGAGCACCGCCAGGGGCAGGCCCGCGATGTTTACCGCCTTGACCGCGCTGCGGGTCAGCTGCGTGGTCTCGTTCAGGGGATTGAAGGTCTGGATCTCGCTGCGCAGCCCGGCCATATCCGTTTTGCCGCTCAGGCTGTCCAAAAGGTTCATGACGAAGATGGCGTTCGGGGACTGCTTCTGGCCCTGCTCGCTGGCCAGGATCTGATCCGCGAGCATGCGGGAGGACCCCACAAGGGCGATTCTGCCGGGTTCATTGCTCCTATTGAGCCTGGCCCCGCTTCCGCGGAGCTCGCCGGCCAGATCCGGCTGCGCCGCCTCGCCGGTTGCGTTGGCCTGCCCGGTTTCGCTTTGCTTTTCCGGAACAGGCTCCCCGGCGAAATAGCTGGAAAAGGTCCCCGAGGCCAGATAGGCCAGGGGGCGGCTCTCCATCTTCTCCGGGTCCTCCGGAGGCGCGAGCAGGCTGGGCCTGAGCCGCACCACACCGCTCTGCAGCCAGGAGCGCTCCGAGGAGGAAAACAGGGGCTCCGCCTTGAGCTCCTGGGCCTCGATCCGGGTGGCGTTGACGGTGACCGGCGCGGCCTTGTAGGTGATCAGGCCCCTGATGTTCTTCATGAACTCCGGTTCGTGATTGATGTTCTTGTTGGCGATTTTGGGAGCAAAATAGAGGGGCCGCTGGCCGCCGCCCTGATCTTCCGGCAGCTTTTGCCGGAAGCAGCGCTCGTCCAGCACCACGGCTTTATTCAGATCCAGCCCATAGTGTCCCAGGAGTTTGTCCAGTCCTGTGGTGTTTTCGCTGTACCCCGAACGTCCGCCCTGGGACTGATTCCGGATGTATCCGTCCAGGAAAACGGCCAGGTTGGTCCCCCGCATCAGGGCCTGGTCCAGCTGATAGAGCTCGTAGTCGGTGAACTCCTCCTTGGGCCCGCCAATGACAAGGGTCTGCAGGCCCGGAGGCACTCCCTGGTCCAGATTGATCTGTTCCAGGGAATAGTTCTGGGAGGCCATTTTCTTGAAGGCAGCTGTCTGGGGAGTGCGTTGACTCCCGCGGGATCTGGCCGATCCCAGAGGGAGGGTGTTGTGCCCCGCCAGATAGCCCAGGGTCTGATGGATCCCCAGCAGGGGCTCCATGTTGCTCTCGATCAGCTCCGACAACCCCTTATCCGCCAGCTCGTAGCGCGTTCCCAGCATGGGCATATCCGCCCTGTTGAGCAGGTCCAGGGTCCTGGTGCGGTCCTTGTAGCGAAGCACCAGACCGATGCTTCCCGTGCCGGCCTCGATGCCCCGTTTTTCCGAGGAGGGCCACTGCAGCGTCTGCAGATCCAGTTTGTCCACGGTCTCGCGGTTGCCCTCGGGCTCGAACTCGCGATAGCTGTAGGCCAGCTTATCGTAGTTGCGCTCGTTGAGCTTCCCCACCGCCTTCTCAACCTTTCGGGGGAGCTGGTCCAGGCCCTTGAGCCCGATATGGGGTGCGACCTCCTGCAGGGAGGGCGAGAGGTACAGATCGACCTCGATCTTCTCCTCCAGCCCGAGCAGGGCGCTCACCTTGTTCGTGAGCTTTTGCATCCTGGAGGTGAGCAAGTATTCCAGCTGATCCGCGGAGGAGACCACGGGGATCCGGGCCAGGGCATCGCCGTGGAGCAGCACGAGGCCCATATAGGCCTTGGTGTACTTGAGCTCGTCCTTGCGGGCGACCTGCACCTGCACCGGATCGATGCCGTATTTCTTCGCCCTCTGGGCGCTCTGTCCCTCGCCGGTCACCTCCACGAACTCGTAGTTGAAGTTGTGGTTCGCGGAGGCGGCGTACTCCTGAAGGATGTCCCGGAGATAGCGCTTGGTGCGGGTGTACTGCGGGGGCATGTCCTTGCTGAAAAAGGCCTTCACCGTCAGGGGCTCCCGAAGCCCGGAGACGGCCTCCTTGCTCAACCGGGACAGGGAATAGCGGTTGTTTTCCGTGAGGTCGAACCGGGCGTTGAGGCTGAGCCCGGCCACGTTGATCAGCACGATAACCACGAGATACAGCGCAATGCGCAGATACACCTCGGAGAATCTGTTGTCCGCCATAGCTATCCCTTATTCCTTGCTCTCGAGAATCAGCTTCGTGCCCTGGAGCCCGAGAAAGATGATACTCAGGAAATAGATTACGTCCCGGGTGTCGAGAACGCCGCGGGCGATGTTCTCGAAGTGGGATCCGGCCCCCATGTATTCCACCACGCCCTGGATGCCTTGGGGCAGGAAAAAGACCATCCGGTTCAGATAGGTCAGGAGAAAGCAGACCGCCGCCCCCAGGATGAAGGCGATGATCTGGTTCCGGGTGAGGGAGGATGCGAGAATGCCCACTGCGGCATAGGCGCCGCCCAGAAGCACCGCGCCGATGTATCCTCCCAGCACTGGGCCCCAGTCCAGATCGCCCAGCATATCGATGCACAGGCCGTAGACCAGTGTGGGCAGGAGCATGGCCGCGATCACGCTGACACTGGCCAGAAACTTGCCCCACACGATGTGTCCGGTGGTCACCGGCAGGGTGCGCAACAGCTCGTAGGAGCCGAAATGAAGCTCTTCCGAGATCAGACGCATGGTCAGCGCGGGCACAACGAAGGCGAAGACAACGGGCAGAAGCTGGAAAAAGCCCCGCATGGAGGCCTGCCCCTTGATGAAGAAGGGGGAGAAGAAGAGCCACCCCACGACGACCAGGAACACGGCGATCACCATATAGGCGATGGGTGTCAGGAAGTAGTCCTTGAATTCCTTGTTCCAGATAGCGGAAAGCACGAACATGATCAGTTCTCCAGGGTGAGTTCCTTGAAAATGTGCTCCAGGGATCTGACTTCCGGGCTCATCTCCAGCAGTGTCCAGTCCCTGGTTTTGACGGCCTCGTAGATCCGTTCCCTGGGATCGTCCCCTCCGGAGCATTCCAGGCGGAGCTTCAGGCCCTGATCGCTCTCGTCCAGATGGAGAACGTCCTCCACTCCGGGGACCTGTTTTAATTCGATTTGGGCCTGATCAAAGGTGGCGTGCTTGAGCTCCAGAGTGACCGAGTATCCTTCGCGGGCGCGCCCCTTGAGCTCGTGGGGCGTGCCGTCCGCCACGGTTTGGCCCTTGTTCACAATGGTGATGCGATCACAGGTGGCCTCGGCCTCGCTCAGGATGTGCGTGGAGAGCAGGACCGTCTTCTCCCGTCCCATCTCCCGGATCAGGGAGCGTATCTCCTGGATCTGGTTCGGATCCAGGCCCGAGGTGGGCTCGTCGAGGATGAGGACATCCGGATCCGGCAAAAGGGCGTGGGCCAAGCCCACACGCTGGAGATAGCCCTTGGAGAGCTCGCCGATATTCTTGTGCATGATCTCGTTGATGGAGAACATCTCCGCGATCTTCTGGATCTGGGCCTCGGAATCGTAAAAGGAGAGCCTGCGCACGCGGATCATGTAGCGGAAGAAATCGTAGACCAGCATGTTGCGGTAGAGGGGAATGGATTCCGGGACGTATCCCACGCGTGCCTTGATGGGGAGGGGATCCTCTGTCGGATCCATGTCCGCGATCCGGATGTTTCCGGAAGTGGGACTGATGTAGCCGGTCAGGATGCGGAGGATGGTGGTCTTTCCCGCCCCGTTGGGTCCCAGGAGGCCCAGTATCTGGCCTCCGGGCACTTCCAGGTCAAAATTGTCCACCGCACAGACGTCGCCGTAGTATTTGCTGAGGCCTTGAATACGGATCATGACATCTCCTGGAGATCCACCCCCTTTTGGGGGTGAGAGCGTTCAATCCGCCGGTTTTTTTGTATGAAAACACTTTTAACTTGCTGATTTATTGGGGGAATTGCCGCGATGCAAAGGCTGGTGGAACGCTTCGCTGGGTTTCATAATACACCTTGGCTTTGTTGGTACCGCTTGAGGTGAAATTGATTCCCTCCAGTCATCATCATTCACACCATTTGAATCCTGCTTCCCCGGA
>CAYNCR010000119.1:0-8299 GCA_964395575.1 uncultured Desulfohalobiaceae bacterium | reverse complement strand
AGCGTCCACCCGCAATTGCCTCGCGGCATTGTATGCTTGGTTGTGCCCGGGTCGGCCCGGGGAAGAGGGGTGCATTAAAGGCAAAACATCCTGGTTTTGGTCAGGATTATGGTCTATGGACTCTGGATTTGTGGTCTGTAAGGACAATGAAGGCCCCTCTCCAATCGTCTTCCGCGTGTTTTGCTGAAAAGAGCTGATATATTTTTTGTCGAAGACTCTGCCTTCCGGGTTCACGAAGCCGGACAAGCAAAATGCCTGCATGAGTTCCAGGCTTGTATACAGTGAGATCAGAAAAGTCCAGATCCTGGGTTATCAAAAATCTCTTTTCCTGCTGTATCGAGTCCCATAGTTGGGAGTCTGTAACACCTTGCATGTCCTGCTCATGAACAGTCTTTACATCATGGCCTAGATTGGGGAGTTCGGAAACAAGGGAAAAAGGTATGTTTTCATCCAGCTTGATATTCATGCGACATCTGGAACCGGCGGTGTGGGAAAGTCGTCTGAGGCTGCTTCCGCAGCGAACATGATGACAGCCTGTATTTGCTCATGCTTTAGTGATGGAAAATCATCAAGAATTTCTTCTGCGGTCGATCCTTCAGCCAAGCTGGCCAGTATGGTGCGGACTGGAATACGCGTTCCGCGAACGACAAGCTCCCCGCCGCAAACATGCTGATCTTTTGCGAAATATTCCCTAAAATCCATAGTAAACTCCCAGGAGAAGGGGCTAGAGGTTAATGGGAGGGAGGAGCAGATTTTCGACACTGCTTATGCTCCGCGGTCAAAGAGAAACACAGTAATAATAGCCTATTGTGCCATGGGTGCGCAAGCATCTGCCTACCCCCTCGGTGAGCAGCTCCGCCAGAATCCATTCATCCGCCACACTGTTTGTGGGCCTACTCGGATATAGGAGCCCTTTTCCGGGCCTTTGGATCTTAAGTAATAGGGTTTGTTTGGTCCTGAAAGCACCTTGATCTTTAGGATCACTCGCCTGTCGACATTGGCTTTCGGAAAGGATAAGGGACCTGCGCAGCCGGGGTCAAGACCGAGTTCCGCTCGAAAACGATCCTTTGGGCAGCGAAAAAAAAGGATGCTTTTCTCCAAGGCCAAACTGTCCTATGAATGATCGGAGGGCTCGTTCAGGTACGAGCCCGGGTTTTGCGCTGAAGAAGGCAAATGGAGCTGGAGAGGAAAGGGGGATTTTCTTGAGATCTGGCCACCGGGAAAAGACCGCGCTTTCGCTGGCTTTTTCGCTGCTTCTGCTCGGGCTCGTTTTCGCCGGCTGCTCCTCCGAGGGAATCTCCCGCCTGGAGCGCGAGGACCGTCCCCTACCCAGGGACGCCGAGGTGAGCGAGGCGGATCCGGGAGAATACGGCGGGGTCTTCGTCCGGGCCGCCTCCCAGCAGCCCAAGACCTTCAATCCCCTCGTGGCCCAGGACGCCTACTCCAGCCAGGCCATCGGCCGCTTTCTGAACGGGCTCACCACCTATCATCCAATCAAGCAGAAGGTGGTCCCGGAGCTGGCCCGCTCCTGGGACATCTCCGAGGACAAAAAGACCATCACCATGCGCCTGCGCCGGGGCGTGCGCTGGAGCGACGGGGAGCCCTTCACAGCGGAGGACGTGGTCTTTACCTTCGAGGCCCTTTTCGACGAGCGCTACCCCAACCGCTATCAGGGACAGTACACTATCGGCGGCGAGCCTATCGGCGTGGAAAAGGTGGACCAGCACACGGTGCGCTTCACCACGGCCAAGCCCTATTCCCCCTTCCTCTATGTCATCGGCTTCATCGGGATCCTGCCCGAGCACGTGCTGCGGGACGCCTACGAAAGCGGCAATCTCCTGCAGGCCTGGAGCGTGCGCACCGGGCTCCGGCATCCGGAGCGCCTGGTGGGCACCGGCCCTTTCCGGGTGCGCTCCTTCCAGCCCGGCCAGCGGATCGTGTTCGAGCCCAACCCCCATTACTGGCGCGTGGACAGCGAGGGCAAGCGGCTGCCCTATATCGACTACCTCATCACCCGCTACGTCCAGGACGCCAACACCCAGACCGTGCTCTTCGCCTCGGGGCAGACGGACATCGCCACCATTTCCCCGGGAGACGTGGTCGGGGTGCGGGAGAACGCGGATCTGCACGGCTACACCGTGCACGAGCGGGGGCCTGCGAGCGGGATCCGCTTCATCTGGTTCAACCAGAAGCCGGGCACAGACGACGATGGCGAACCCTATGTGGCTCCGCACAAGCTGGACTGGTTCACCAACAAGCGATTCCGGCAGGCTCTGATGTACGGATTCAACAGGCAGGGGCTGGCGGAGAGCCTCTACTTCGGGCGCGCCTCGCCGCTCCACTCCATCATCAGCCCGGCAAACGAGCGCTGGTACAATCCGGAGGTGCCCAAGTATCCCTACGATCCGGAGCGAGCCAAGGAGATCCTGCATTCGGAAGGATTCCGTCGGGATGAGCAGGGCAGGCTGCTGGACAGCGAGGGCAACAGGGTCACCTTTCGAATCTACGCCTCCGAGGGGGATCAGACCGTTCCCCGCATCCTGTCCGCCTTCCGGGAGAACATGATTCGGCTGGGCATACGGGTGCGCATCCGCTATCTCGACTTTGGGACCCTGGTCGCCCGGGTGAGTAGACACAACAAAGACAAGACAGCGATGATGGGGTTCACCGGTGGCCCGGATCCGTCGGGCGGGCGCTCCATCTACCTGAGCTCAGGCAGGCTGCATGTCTGGAACCCGGAGCAGGAGGAGCCCCACACGGAGTGGGAAGCCAGGGTGGACGAGCTGGTCCGCGCCTCGGAGCGGACCTTTGATCCGGAAAAACGCGAGAAATACGTGCAACGCATGCAGGCCATATTCTCCGAGCAGGTGCCCCTGCTCTACCTGCTCGCCCCGCACGAGTACACCGGGCTCAAGGACAAGTGGGAGAACGTGCGCATTCCTTCCATGGGGTCTGCGATCTGGAATATCGACGAGCTTTACCGTGCGCCTTAGCAGGGCGCCTCGAAATCTTCCAATTGAGGAACATCCATGCTCGCCTTCCTGCTGCGACGCATCCTGTCCGCGATCCCGCTCCTTTTCGGGATCTCAGTGCTGGTTTTTATGCTCCTGGCGGTGGCCCCCGGGGACTTCCTGGATGTGGCCCGGAGCCAGCCGGATATTCCGGCGGAATACATCCAGCAGATGAAGGAGCGCTTCGCTCTGGGCGAGCCCTGGTACGTCCGCTATGTCAACTGGCTGGGCAATGCCCTGCAGGGCGACCTGGGCCGCTCCTGGATCTACAAGATCCCGGTAACCGATCTGCTCTGGCAGCGGATCCCGGCAACCCTGCTCCTCTCCGCCCTGTCCATCCTCTTCGCCCTGAGCGTGTCCATCCCCCTGGGCGTGCTCGCTGCGGTGTACAAGGATTCCCTCTTCGACCGCATCTCCTCGCTCATCGCCTACGCCGCCCTGTCCATACCGGAGTTCTTCCTGGCCCTGCTCGCGGTGATGTTCGCCGCCCGCACGGGCTGGTTTCCCACGGGCGGACTCACTTCTGTGGAGCACGAGTTTCTCCCCTTCTGGGCCAGGATAGCGGACTACGCCCATCACCTGGTCCTGCCCACCCTCGTGCTGGGCATGGGCAGCGTGGCCAACTACATGCGCATCATGCGGGCCAACTTCCTGGACTACGTCCGGGAGGACTTCGTCACCACCGCCCGGGCCAAGGGCGTTCCCGAGGGCAGGGTGATGTTCGTGCACGTGCTGCGAGTCGCCATCAATCCCCTGGTCAGCGCCTCGGGTTTCATCCTGGCCACTCTGCTGTCCGGGTCCATTCTGGTGGAGAACGTGATGAACTATCCAGGACTGGGCCAGCTCATCTTCCAGGCCCTGATGCGGCAGGACCAGTTCGTTGTCGTGGCCGCGGTGCTCATGGGCTGCATCATGCTCATGGCGGGCAACCTGGTGGCGGACCTGCTGCTGGCCTGGTTCGATCCCCGCATTCGGCTGGAGAAGAATTAAGCCTATGCTAAGCTATATCTTTCGCGAGCTCCTGCGGCGGCGACTGGGGCTCATCTGCCTGATCATCCTGGCGGTGCTCTATGCCGCCACGATCCTGTCCCAGTTCCTGGCCCCCTATCTGCCCACGGACCAGGACCTGAAGCACGCCTATCATCCGCCCACCCAAATCGTTCTCCAGGACTGGTGGCCCCATGTTCAGGTCTATGAACGGGTGGACCCCTCGGCTGCCGAATACAAGCCCGTGGAAAACGAGGCCGTGCCCCTTCGCTTTTTCACCTCTGGAGAAAAATACACCTTCCTGGGCCTGTTCCCCACAAAGACCCATCTTTTTGGTGTCGAGAATCCCCACCGGGTCTATCTCCTGGGGAGCGACGCCACCGGCCGCGACGTCTTCTCCCGCCTTCTGTACGGGGCCCAAGTATCCCTGAGCATCGGCTTCATCGGTATCATGGTCACCATGAGCCTGGGTTTTCTCGTGGGAAGCGCTGCCGGATACTTCGGCCGCTATGTGGATTTCGCGGCCATGCGCCTCGTGGAGTTCGTCATCGCCATCCCCTCGCTCTACCTGCTCATCGCCCTGCGCGGGGCGTTAGCGAAATACTTCGATCCGGAGCAGATGTACCTGCTCATCGTGCTTATCCTCTCCCTCATCGGTTGGGCCGGAGCGGCCCGCATCATCCGTGGAATGGCCCTTTCCCTGCGGGAACGGCCCTTCATTCTGGCCGCAGAGGTCATGGGCCAGAAGAGCGGCAGAATCCTCATGCGGCACTTTCTGCCCAACCTGGCCAGCTACCTCCTGGTGGCGGCCACCCTGAGCATCCCGGTGTACATCCTGGCGGAGGCCTCGCTCAGCTTCCTGGGCCTGGGCATTCAGGAGCCGGGTACCTCCTGGGGCCTCATGCTCAAGCAGGCTCAGGAGCTCAAGGTCTTCACCCTGGGGCTGTGGTGGCTGCTTACCCCGGGTGCGGCCATCTTCGTCACGGTGATCACCTTCAACATGCTCGGGGACGTGCTGCGGGACATCGTGGATCCCAGGCACCAGGAGTCGGTGAATCAGTGAGTCGGTGTTTCTGTGGCTTGGAGAAGGAGTGGGTTATGAAAGTACATGACTTCCGCTAACTGATAGTTGATAACCGATATCAGATAACAGATAACGGATAACAGACAACAGGAAACGAATCTCCCATGTCCATCGATAATGAGCAGATAAAGCTCCACGAAGGCGAAGAGGAGGGAGCGCCGCTCCTTCAGGTGGAGAATCTCTGCATCGACTTTTACGGCCGCGGGCAGCGGAACCGGGCGGTGGACGGTGTGTCCCTGGAGCTGGAGCGGGGCCGGGTGCTGGCCCTGGTGGGGGAGAGCGGCAGCGGCAAGAGCGTGACCGGCCTCTCTCTGATCCGTCTGCTTCCGGATCCGCCGCAGTGCCGAGTCTCCGGACGGATCATCTTCAGGGGGCGCGACCTGTCCACCCTCTCCAGCAAGGCGATCCGGGCCTGGCGGGGGCGCATCGCCTACGTCTTCCAGGAGACGGGCAGCGCCCTGAATCCGGTCTTCAGCGTGGGCTACCAGATCGCGGAGGCGGTCCGGCTGCACCAGCCAGATGTCAGGGATGTACGCGCCGAGGTGGTGCGGGCCCTGGAGCTGGTGGGCATGGAGAATCCGCAGCAGCGGGCGGAGAGCTATCCGCACCAGCTGAGCGGCGGGATGCAGCAGCGGGTCATGATCGCCATGGCCCTTGCCTGCCGGCCCGAGCTATTGGTCGCGGACGAGCCAACCACGGGTCTGGATGTGACCATCCAGGCCCAGATCGTGGAGCTGTTGCGCGATCTGCAACAGCGGCTGGGCATGGCGGTGCTGCTCATTACCCACGATTTCGGCGTGGTTTCCGGATTCGCGGACGAGGTTGCGGTCATGCGGCAGGGCCGGGTTGTGGAGCGCGGGGACACGGAGCGCATCCTGCGCCAGCCGGAGCATCCCTACACCAGGGCCCTGATCGCCTGCATCCCGGTTCCCGGAAGCCGCAGGCGCAGACTGCCCACTATCGACGCGAGCCGGTGAATCAGTGAATCAGTGAGTCAGTGTGTCGGTGGGTCGGTGTGTCGGTGAATCGGTGAGTGAATCAGTGCGTCAGTGCGTCAGTTAGTCAGTGAGTCGGTGATCGGTGAATCGGTGAGTCGGTGTGTCGGTGGGTCAGTTGGTCAGTGAGTCAGTAGGGCTGGCGATTTCCGATATGACAAGGCGAAGGGAAATGCATCCACAAGAAGAATCGGCGCAAGAGGAGACAAAAGCTCAGGCGGAGGCAGTGGATCGTCTTTCTCCGCTTCCGGCAGGGGAGACGCCCCTGGTGGAGGCCGAGGACCTTACGGTGCACTTCCCCGTCCGCGGGGGGCTGTGGCGTCGCGTGCGCGGCTATGTCCGCGCGGTGGACGGGGTCTCCTTTCGAATCCGGCGGGGGACCACCGTGGGCCTGGTGGGAGAGAGCGGCAGCGGCAAGACCACCACCGGCCACTGCCTGGTCAAGCTGCTCAGCCCCAACAGCGGAAGCATCCGCTACAACGGGTCCGAGATCGGCTCCCTCTCCAAGAGGGCCTTCTTCCCCTACCGCAAGCGAATCCAGATGATCTTCCAGGATCCCTTCAACTCTCTCAATCCCCGCATGAGCCTGCAGAAGATCCTCGCCGAGCCCCTGGAGATCCATTTCCCGCACATGTCCGCAAGCCAGAGGCGCGAGAGAGCCGCGGAGCTGCTGGAGATGGTGGGCCTGGAGGCGGATCATCTGCCGCGCTACCCCCACGAGTTCAGCGGGGGACAGCGTCAGCGCATCGGCATCGCCCGGGCCCTGGCCGTGGAGCCGGAGTTCATCGTCTGCGACGAGCCGGTAAGCGCCCTGGACGTCTCGGTTCAGGCCGGGATCGTCAACCTTCTGCAGGATCTGCAGGAGGAGCTGGGCCTGACCTATCTCTTCATCGCCCACGATCTGGCGGTGGTGGAGCACATCAGCGACGAGGTGCTGGTGATGAACCGGGGCAGGATCGTGGAGCGGGCAGGCTCCGAGGAGATTTACCAAAACCCCGGCCATCCCTATACGATCAGGCTCCTGGAGGCGCTGCCGCGCTCATGAGCTGGGCAGGCCCACTCAAAAGATGGCAGAGACTCCCGCAGCGAAGCGGAATATGCGCCTGCGCGGCGGGCTCAACGAAAAGATTGGCCACGAGCAGAGCCACCGGAATGAGCCAGACCGCGGCGAGTCCCGGGATCAGCAGATTGCGGTTCTGGACCAGCTTGCGGATGCGCGCGATGTCGCGCGGGAATCGGAGAGCTCCTCGGCCAGCCCGGCCAGCTCCGGAGCGGCGGCTTCCACCTTCTCAAAGGTGTCCCGGGGCAGGTTCCGCACCAGGCTGTCCATTGCCCGCAGGGCCTTCTCCCCGTGCTCGAAGTAGCCTTTCTGCTCCAGCTCACTCACCCGCCTGCTAAAACCCATGATCAGCTTCTGGCCGGTGACCGCCGTTTCCCGGCCCAGCTTCGCTATAGCCTTTAGCTGGTTCAGGGCGGTGTTGAAGTTTTGGATGTTCTTCACGGTGCGGACCACGAGCTCGAGCACGTCGCATCCGTCCTCTCTTGCTTCGGACAGACGCTTCAGAAGGTCAGGACCTTGTCCGCTTCCATGGCCAGCTCATACAGGTCATCCATCCAGCCGACGGGGCAGGTGCTTGATCCCTCCAGACCGTGGGATTTCAAGCACACCCCTCAGACGTAGAAATCCCCCTCGAACTGGTTGACCTGTCCCATAACGTCGAATTCCTGGGTGCTCGTCTGTTCGAAGAGGACTCCCTTTCCCAGCATGAACACGTTCACCTCGTCTCCCTTGGCCACGCCGGTGTTCGCCAGGCGCATGGCGTTGTACGCGGTCTCCGGATCGTTGGTGGTGATCACGATCATAACTGTTCGCATAGGCCTATTCTCCTGTTTATGATGCTTACAGGCTCCCAAGGTTGCCTTATTGTAGCCTTTGAGAGCCAAACGGTAAACAGGAGATGGGATATAGGTGATGGGTGATCGGTCATGCAAGATACGATCTGGACGGAGGAGGGCGAGCAAAAGCCTCTTTCCAGAATATCGACCCAGGCCTTTTTTGGGGGTGCTGTACTATGCGTCGCAGCGTGAGGGAACCATGCTGTGCTTCGGACGCATTCTTTAAAAAACGTAACTATTCAGCACTTCCCTGGATTCAGCGTAAATGCTCGTGGGGTTTTTTGAATCTATACAACCCCCATTCCCGGGCCGACCCGGGCACAACC
>CAYNCR010000118.1:0-8346 GCA_964395575.1 uncultured Desulfohalobiaceae bacterium | reverse complement strand
GATGATTGCAACAGGATAACCTTGAAGAGGTATTAGCCATGCCCAAAATAAGTATTGATCTACCGGATAGCCTTCTTCTCAGCAAGGCGACATCTTTTGAAGAAATAAAAAAGGAGAGCCTTTTTGCCCTGGCTTCCTATTTATTCCAACAAGGTTATCTCAGCTCAGGCGCTGCTGCTGAGATGTGCCACTGTAACAGGGTTGATTTTATATTAAAGCTGGGACGTTCGGGAATACCTGTAGCTGATTTGGACGGCGAAGAGTTGGACGAGGAATTCAGAGATGAGTAATGAAACTTATGAGACAATAATAGTATGCAACAGTGGTCCGTTAATCGCTTTGGTAAGCATAGATTGTTTACATATCCTGAGTAGGGTTTATCAAAGAATACTCATTCCCAATGCTGTATATCAGGAAGTAACTTCTTCTGAGGAATTAATTGGTGCGCCACAAATTGCTAATGAATCCTGGATAGAAAAGAAATCTCTCGACAGCTCTCCTGACCGACTCTTACGAGCTGAGCTTGGAGCTGGAGAAGCTGAAGTTATTACCCTGGCTATGGAGCTAAAAGCAAGCAAGGTCTTGATTGATGAAAGAAAGGCTCGGAGGATAGCCAAACTCATATATGGTTTGCGTATAACTGGTACTGGAGGTTTGCTTTTGCGAGCCAAGCAAAATGATATGATCAAGGAGGTAAGGCCCTTGCTGGAGGGCATGAAGGCTAATGGCTATTACCTCTCTGATCGGCTTGTATCTCGAATAGCTGAAGAAGCAGGTGAATAACGCTCCATATACTGCTATTTTTTCGTGTCTTCGCACAAAAAAAGGGGTTACGGCTTTCCCGTAACCCCTTTTCTCATGGTGGAGACGATGGGACTCGAACCCACGACCTCCGCCGTGCGAAGGCGGCGCTCTCCCAACTGAGCTACGTCCCCACAAGAATCCGCGCCGGAAATTTTCTTCCCGACTGCGAACTCGATATACTAAACAGATCCTCACTGCGCCGTCAAGGCCCTGGAAGGGCTCAGCTTGGCTTCAGGCCGAAATTAGGTTATAAACGTTTTTTGAGCGGCAGCCCGGACAAAGTAGCGTTATGAAACAATACAAAGATCACTATTTCAAAAAGGCCAAGCAGGAGCAGTATCCCGCAAGGTCGGTGTACAAACTGCAGGAGATGGACAAGCGCTTTCAGCTCCTGCAGAAGGGGCAGTATATCCTGGACCTGGGGGCCTATCCCGGCTCCTGGAGCATGTTCGCGGGCAAACGCATCGGCGGCAAGGGCCGGATTCTCGCGGTCGACCGGGCCGAGCCGGAAGAGGTGTTGCCGGACAACGTGGAGTTCCATCTGGCGGACGTGCTCGAGGGCGGCGAGGGGTTGGAGCGGGTGCTGGAAGGCTACTCCGGCTTCCATCTCGTGTTGAGCGACATGGCTCCCCTGACCACGGGGATCAAGATACGGGACCAGGCCCTGTCTCTGGAGCTCGCGGAGCAGGCCCTGGAATACGCCAGGAATTATCTGCACACTGGGGGCAACGCGGTGATCAAGGTCTTCGAGGGCCCGGACGTTCCGGACTTCCGCAAGGAGCTCAAGACGGTCTTTACCCGGGTGCGGAGCTTCAAGCCCAAGGGCTCGCGAAGCGAAAGCAAGGAAAACTTTCTCCTGGGGCTCGGCCGCAGGGAAATCGATTCCGATAAGGAGGAATAATGGCCGGACACAGCAAGTGGGCGAATATCAAGCACCGCAAGGGGCGTCAGGACGCCAAGCGCAGCAAGATGTTCAGCAAGGCGACCCGCGAGCTCATGCTCGCGGCCAAGCTCGGGGGCGGGGACCCGGAGATGAACCCCCGCCTGCGCATGGCCATCGACTCGGCCAAGGAAATCAACCTGCCCAAGGACAAGATCGAGACCGCAATCAAGAAGGGTACCGGCGAGATCACCTCCGGCACCCTGGAGGAGGTCGCGTACGAGGGGTACGGCCCTGGTGGTGTGGCCCTTCTCGTGGAGGCGGTTACGGACAGCAAGAACCGCACCGTGTCCGAGATCCGAAAGATCTTCAGCAAGGGCGGCGGCAATCTGGGCGAATACGGCTGCGTGAGCTGGATGTTCCAGACCTTCGGGGTGCTCTCCTTCGACAAGAGCAAGTACAGCGAGGACGATCTCCTCGAGGCCGGCCTGGACGCCGGAGTGGACGACGTGATCGACGACGGTCAGTCCTGGGAGGTGCGCACCTCCCAGGATGACTTTATTCAGGCCAAGCAGGCCTTCCAGGATGCCGGGATCGAGATCGAGAGCGCGGAAGTGGCCAAGATCCCCCACACCTACATGAGCCTGGACAAGGAGACCGCGGAGAAGGCCCTCAAGCTCTACGAGCAGCTGGACGACCACGACGATGTGCAAAAGGTGTACACCAACTTCGAGATCCCGGACGAACTCTACAACGAGCTCAGGAACTAGCCGTGGACGATTCGCCGCGCACCGGGGACGGGGAATACCGGGTCATCGGCCTGGACCCGGGAAGCCGCTGCACCGGATACGGGCTCGTGGCGGAGCGTTCCGGAGTGGCCTCCCTGCTCGAGGCGGGCACCATCCGCCCCGATTCGAAGGATGCTCTGAGCGACCGCCTGGGGCGCATCTTTTCCAGCCTGACCGAGATCATCGCCAGGCACGCCCCGCAGGAAGCGGCAGTAGAGGACGTGTTCGTCTCCCGCAACAGCTCCTCCGCCCTGAAGCTGGGCCAGGCCAGGGGCGCCGTCCTCGTGGCCTGCTCCCACATGGGGCTGCCGGCCTATACCTATGAGCCCTCGGTGATCAAGAAGAACCTCGTGGGCCAGGGCAGGGCGAACAAGGATCAGGTGGCCTTCATGGTGCAGCGCATCCTGGGCGTCTCTGGGGCCAATTGGTCCAAGGACTGCAGCGACGCCCTGGCTGCCGCGGTGAGCCACCTGAACGCACGCAGGCTCCATTCCAGGATTCACCGGGCTGGGACCGGGTAAATTCATGTTTGGCGAGATCCGTTTATGATCGGTTACTTGCAGGGCAAGCTGCTGGATGTGGAGCAGGAGGGGTGCACCGTGCTCACTCCGTCCGGAGTGGGGTACGAGCTCCACCTCACCAGGCCCGCGCTGCAGCGCCTGCCCGAGCCCGGCAACGAGGTCGCGTTCTACGTCCGCGCCGTGTACAAGGACGATGGCCCGGAGCTCTACGGCTTTGCCGACCGCCGGGAGAAGAGGAGCTTCTCCCAGCTTACCGGGGTGAGCAAGCTCGGACCGCGAACGGCCCTGGCCATCCTCTCCGCGTTCGATCCGGAGGAGATCGGGGACATCGTGGCCCGCGAGGACGCCAAGGCCCTGACCCGGGTGCAGGGGATCGGGCCCAAATCCGCCAAGCGCATTGTGTGGGAGCTCAAGGAGAAGCTGGGCGACGACACCGTGTCCGCTGGTTTCACCGCGGCCCCGGGCGAGGGGAAGCGGGGGAGTTCGACTCCCTTTTCCGAGGCCCTTTCCGGGCTGGTGAACCTGGGCTACTCCGAGGACGATGTCGTGCCTGTGCTCAAGGAGATCCTCAACCAGGACCCCGAGCTGATGGCTGAGGAAGCCATCCGCAGCAGCCTGCAGCGGCTTGCCGGCAGAAAGTCCGAGGGCTGACAGGGTGTTAAAAATATTCCAATTGCTGCGTTGTTCGGCACCTATTTGTGTTGACAAAAGGGCGTCTGATTGACTTGGCTTCACAAATAGGTGCCGGATTCAAACTCTCACGTAGACTTGCTACGCTACGAGCTTGCCCTGCCCGTAAAATGTTTGAACGCCCTGCTTGATAAGGGGTATTTCCCGTGCTGTCGATCAGCGGCGCTGTGACCAATGAAAACGAGTCCCGCTGACGGGACCCATCGCGGTGGACCCGGATGAACCAGGAAAACGACGCCTCCTCACGCCCGGACGAGCAGACCAGGCCCCTCAAGCTGGCGGATTTCATCGGCCAGCAGGATTTGCGGGACAATCTGGGGGTCTTTATCCACTCCGCCCTGGAGCGGGGCCAGGTGATGGACCACACCCTATTCTACGGGAATCCGGGTCTGGGCAAGACCACGCTGGCCCGCATCATTTCCGGCGAGCTGGGGGTGAACCTGGTGAGCACCTCCGGGCCGGTGCTGGAGAAGAGCGGCGATCTGGCAGCCATTCTGACCAATCTGCAGCGCCACGACGTGCTCTTCGTGGACGAGATTCACCGCATGCCTCCCTCTGTGGAGGAAATCCTCTATCCCGCCCTGGAGGACTACAAGATCGATCTGGTCATCGGCCAGGGGCCGGGGGCGCGCACGGTCAAGATCGACCTGGAGCCCTTCACCCTGGTGGGGGCCACCACCAAGATCGGCTTGATCAGCTCGCCCCTGCGGGACCGCTTCGGGGTAATCTTCCGCCTGGACTTCTACTCCCCCCAGGATCTGGCGACCATCGTGCGGCGTTCTGCCGGGATCCTGCAGACGAGTATTACCGAGGAGGGGGCCCTGGAGATCGGGCGCCGCTCCCGGGGGACGCCGCGGATCGCCAATCGCCTGTTGCGGCGGGTGCGGGACTTTGCCATGGTGGAAGGCAAGGAGACCATCGACCGCGAGCTGGCCAGGCAGGCCCTGACCCGCCTCGACGTGGATCCCCTGGGTCTGGACCAGATGGACCGGGAGATCCTGACCGCTCTGATCAAGCACTTCGGCGGCGGCCCTGCGGGGGTCAAGACCATTGCCAACGCCTGCGCCGAGGAGGTGCGGACCGTGGAGGAGATCTACGAGCCCTATCTCATTCAGTGCGGCTTCCTCAAGCGCACCGCCAGGGGCCGTGTGGCCACGGGCAAGGCGTACAAGCACATGAAACTGGGGTTGGGCGGGGAGTCCCACACGGAAAGCTAGGCCCGCGTTTAAGGGGAAGGAGCAAATATGCGCATCCTGGAGCCCACCTTCGAGATCGTTTCCATGCCGGATCCGGACGCGGCCCTGTCCGTGATCGAGCAGGCGGGCCGGACCTGCTACAAGTCCGAGCACAAGATGCAGGAGGGCTCTGCCGGCGATTTCATCCGCCGCATCCTCCGCTCCGGGCACGAGAGCGTGATCGAGCACGGCTCGGTGACGGTGCGCTTTATCTGCGACCGGGGCGTGAGCCATGAGCTGGTCCGGCACAGGCTTGCGGCCTATTCCCAGGAGAGCACCCGCTACGCCAACTACGCCAGGGAGCGCTTCGGCAGCGAGATCAGCGTGATCCGGCCCACCTTCTGGAGCGAGGACAGCAGGGAATTTGCTTTGTGGCAGGAGGCCATGGAGAAGTGCGAGGCCGCGTACATGGAGCTCCTGAGCCAGGGGGCCAAGCCTCAGCAGGCTAGAGCGGTGCTCCCCAACAGCCTCAAGACCGAGGTGGTCATGACCGCCAACTTCCGGGAGTGGCGGCACGTTTTCCGCCTGCGCTGCTCTCGCGCGGCCCATCCCCAGATCCGGGAGGTGATGCTCCCCCTGCTGGAGGAAATGAACAAGCGCTTCCCGCCGTTGTTCGAGGATGTGTATGAAGAGGTGATGGGAGCCGCGAAATAGGCTAAGAATACAGCCCACGAAACACACGAAAATACACGAAAAGAAGATAGGCCAAAAAAAGCATGCGCCCTGCCTGGTGCAGAACGCATGCTTTTTCCTTCATCTATGCGGCAGGTTCACAATCTGTCCTTCATTGTCCTGGCCAGAGCCTCCGGTCTTCCCACGTCTGTCCTCTGTTTAGCCGTCGCCATGAGTCAATAGCCGCTTCTCGGGTGCGATCATCTCCTCGATGGACTCCCGCTCGCGGATAAGGTGCGCTCTGTCCCCGTCCACCATGACTTCCGCGCCCCTGGGGCGGGAGTTGTACTGTGAGGCCATGGCGAAGCCGTATCCGCCTGCGGAGAAGACCGCCAGGAGCTCGCCGGTCTCGATAAAGGGCAGCTCCCGGTCCTGGGCCAGGAAGTCCCCGGTTTCGCAGATGGGCCCAACGACGTCCCTGGGCGCGACCTCTCTGCCCTGGGGAGTGACCTCGGCGATGCGGTGGTAGGCCCCGTAGTAGGAGGGCCGGATCAGGTCGTTCATGGCCGCGTCCACCACAGTGAAGTGCTTGAGCTCGGTCTCCTTGGTGTACAGGGTCCGTGTGACCATGATCCCGGCGTTGCCGGCGATGACCCGCCCCGGTTCCAGGACGAGGGTCACGTCCATGTCCGCAAGGGCCTCGCTCAGGGCCTCGCCCAGCTGTCCGGGATGGGGCGGGTCCTCCTCCTCGTAGGTGATGCCCAGGCCGCCGCCCAGATCCAGGTAGTCGATGGACAGGCCCATCTTCTGCAGCCTGGTGTAGAGTTCCTTCAGTCGCTCCAGGGATTCCAGGAAGGGGGAGACCTGGGTGAGCTGGGAGCCGATGTGGCAGTCGATCCCCACGGGCTCCAGCCATGGGTCCTCCCCGGCGCGGGCATAGAGTTCCGGAGCCCGCTCGATGGCCACCCCGAACTTGTTCTTCTTCAGGCCGGTGGAGATGTAGGGATGGGTCCCGGGATCCACGTCCGGATTGATCCGCAGGCTCATGCGGGCCGGGATGCCGGTGTCCGCGGCGGCGCGGGAGAGGAGCTCCATCTCCTGGTCCGACTCCACGTTGAACATCAGGATCCCCGCGCGGAGCGCGTAGGTCATTTCCCAGTACTTCTTGCCCACTCCGGAAAAGACGATCTTTTCGGGAGCGATCCCCGCCTCCAGGGCCTTGGCGAGCTCGCCGCCGGAAACGATGTCCGCGCCCGCACCCTCGCGCTTGAGCAGATGCAATAGGCTCAAGTTGGAGTTGCACTTGACGGAAAAGCAGGTGATGTGCCGGACCTTGTCGAAGGCCGAGTCGTAGGCCTGGAAATGCCGCCGCAATGTAGCGGCGGAATACACGTACAATGGTGTGCCGTGTTCCCGGGCCAGCTCACGGACAGACACATCCTCGGCATAGAGCTCGTTGTTCGTGTGCTGAAAGTGATGCATAATTCCCCGTTATTTGTTTTCCGTTATCGATCTGTTACCAGTTATCTGTTATCTGGTGTCTGGTAACCGGCTAGTACCAGATAACTCATCTCTGATAACAGATAACCGACCTCCGATCTCCGATCTCCGACGTCCGACCACCGCCCCCCGGCCACGGGCTACCGACCTTCCGTCCTCAAGGAAATATCTCCCGCCACAAGGCGGTGTTCTTCGCCAGAGTCGTCTTGGAGGAGAAGGGCGCCACTGTCGTCAATGTCCCGGGCCGTCCCGTGCAAAACGGCGCTGTCCGTTTCCGCGCGGACCCTGCGGCCCAGGGTGACGGTGTAGGCGAGCCACTGCTGCCGCACAGGGGAGAACCCCTCCTCCATGAGGCGGTTGTAATAGCCTTCCAGCCGGCCCAGGATGTCCTGCACGAGCCCGGGCCGGGAAATGTGCGATCCGGTGGCCGCCAGGACCGAGGTGGCCTGGTCCCGGATCTCGGGCGGGATCTCCTCGGGGGGCGTGTTCAAGTTGAGGCCCATGCCCAGGATCAGGTGCTCGATCCGCTCCGCGTCGGAGCTCATCTCCGCCAGAATCCCGCCGACCTTCTTTTCCTCCAGGAGGACGTCGTTGGGCCATTTCAGCCCTGCACGCATCCCGCTCCGGGAACTGATCGCCTCCGCCGCGGCCACGCCTGCCAGCAGAAGGAACTGGGAAATGCGGTCCGGAGCCAGGCGCGGGGTAAACAGGACGGACATGGCCAACCCCCCGGACATGGAGATCCAGCCCCGTCGTCTGCGGCCCCGCCCGCGCACCTGGCGGTCAGCCAGGACCACGCTCCCCTCAGGGGTGCCGTCCCGGGCGAGCTCCCGCAGCAGATGCTGGGTGGACTCGAGCTCCTCGCGATACTCCAGCACCCGGCCCAGGGTGCTGGTGGTCAGCCCAGGACGAACGGCCAGGGGATGCAGGCTGTCCGGCACTTCCTTCAGCCTGTATCCCTTGCCCGCCCCGGCCTCGATGCGAAAGCCCAGATCCCGCAGTCCGCAGATGTGCTTCCAGACCGCGGTTCGGCTGATGCCGGCGGCGTTCGCGAGGGCCTGGCCGGATACTTGCTCCTCCCCGAGGAGGGCGCCGAGTATGCGTTCCTTGCTGGCTTGATCCTGCACGTTGGCTCCCTTGCAGGCCGTTGAAAACGTTCCAATTGCGGCGTTTTTTGTATGAAAATATTTTTAGCTTGCTGATTTGTTGAGCAATTGCCGCGAGGCGAAGGCGGGTGGAGCGCTTCGCTGGGTTTCATAATACACCTTGGCTTTGTTGGTACCGCCTGAGGTGGAATTGATTCCCTCCAGTCATCA
>CAYNCR010000117.1:7081-8362 GCA_964395575.1 uncultured Desulfohalobiaceae bacterium | reverse complement strand
AGATTTCTTGCTTTGCGGGGAAACCGCAAAGCAAGACTTGCTCTATTTATCAAGATTCTGCAAAGCTGTTCACCATCCGCTTGATTCCCTGCTTCAGCAAAGGAACATTCCAGTTAATCAAATAACCAAGATGCAGATCCTTCATTTTAAGATAGGTCAATAGCTGAGCTTCGTCTATCGGTTGCAGGTCATCTACTGTCTTGTTCTCCACTATCACAGATTCCTCCACGAGCATATCCAACCTGTATCCAACATTAATATGGATTGGTCCATACTGGATTGGAAGCTGAAGCTCGCACACCACCTTATAACCTAGCTGTTCCAGCTCGTACGCCAGACATTTCTGATACGCCGATTCGAGCAATCCAGGTCCTAGGGCTGTATGAACCTTGATAGCACAGTGAACAATGTCCCTGCCAATGCTATCGATATCCATAGTTTTCCTCCGCCTTTGGCGAAGCCTTATGCCCTGCTGTTAACCCAGCAGGGCATACATTCTCTTCTTGGCGCCCTTCGCGTCTTGGCGGTTAGCTGAATCCCTAATCCTGCTCGGGCACGTCCACCCAGGTGGTGATCGCTTCCAGATCCTCCCGCTCCGTGACCACGTGATTGGCGGAAAAATTCCAATCCGGATAGCCCACCGCAATGGACAGGAGCAGGCGCTTATCCTGGGGAAGATCCGTGTGCTGCCGGACCACCCGGGGATAGCTCACACCCTGGGTGGCGATGCAGGTTCCCAGGCCCAAGGAAAGGCTGGCCAGACAGATGGTCTGCATGGCAGCGCCCAGATCCATCAGGGGGCCGCATTCGGACAGGGAGCTGTCCGCGCAGAGGAATATGGCCGCGGGGGCGTCGAAAAGACGGAAACCCCGCTCGGCCCAGGAATTGCGTGCCTCCTTGTCCTCGTACGTTATCCCCATGGCCTCGAAGAGCTGTTTGGCCAGAGCCACCTGATTGCGTCGGTAGCGGCTCTCCCTGGGCCAGGTCCCCGGCTCGAGCTCCGGGGCTGGATTCTCGCCGCTCCGGAAACAGGCCGCATTGTCCCGCTTGATATCGTCCAGCGCCCGCCCGGAAACCACCACGAACTCCCACGGCTGCGAATTCATGGCCGAGGGGGCCTTCTGCCCCGCGGCCAGCACCTGGGAGAGAATCCCCCTGGAAACGGGGTGGGACAAAAAACCGCGGATGCTCTGCCGCTTCTCGATCGCCTGGAACAGCTCCATACCGGCCTCCTTGCCGCCGATCCGATCCCGGATTGGTGCATGATATCGGGCAGAAAGC
>CAYNCR010000117.1:5410-7071 GCA_964395575.1 uncultured Desulfohalobiaceae bacterium | reverse complement strand
CTCCTTGCCGCCGATCCGACGCATCCGAGCCGCAACGGCCCGGAAATCCTTGGAGTCTAGACACTCAGGACCTTGTACCCGTCCTTCAGATATCCGGTCAAAGGCTCGCCCATGTACTTCACCTCGATCCCCATTTCCTCGAGCTTTTCCGAGACGCCGTAACTGTCCGAGCAGGCCTTGCAGGCCTCCAGAACCACTCCTTCCCGGAGCAGCCCGTCCAGCTCCTCCTGCAGCCCCTCGTCCCCGGCGAGCAGATTCGCGGAGGGCCCCCAGACGATGAGGGTCACATTGTCCCACCAGCCGCGCTTCTTGGAGTTCTTGGCGTACATAAAGACCATCTTCAGGGCCTTCTCCCTGTCCCCGCTGGTCCACAAGAGGACCAGTTCCTGCGCATCCGGTTCTGCGGTCATGATTTCCTCCTTGGTCGATCCATCAAATCGGAATCCGGGTCAACAGCCTCCAAGGCACGATCCTCCATATTTTTGCCTAGCAGGAGACCACGGGAATGACAAGCCAATACCGCTTCCGGAAGTGCCGTATTCGCGACTGATAAGTAATGGCTTGCGATTCGCGACTCATCAGCAGAAAACCGGAACAGCGCTCGAGCAAATGCCATGCTCCAACTCATCCAGGGGCTCTCAATCTTCCACGCCCTGAATCCTGGTTTCTGAATCCTGCAATCCCGGACTTCTACGCCGCTGCGCGCTCGCGCAGGGCAGCGATCTGCTGCAGGCCGATGCCGAGCACGATGAAGACCAGCCCGACGATCGTGGATCCGAGGATGACCTCCCCGACCAAATGGTGGATGAAAACAAGGGAAAGGAAGGGGGAGAGATAGATAAAGATCCCGATTCGCGCGGCGGAATTGGTTTTTTTCATGGCCAGGCTCCAAAGGAAGAAGGGGATGCTCATCTCGAAAAGCCCGATATATACGGCTCCGCTCCATCCCGGAACATTCCAGGCCGGCACCCCACCCCAGAAGGGAAGGAGCACAGCCAGAAACAGGGTCCCGAAGAAAAAATTGAGCAGGAGCCTGGACCCCGCATCCAGATTATCCCGCGTATTCAGGATCCAGTACAGGGCCCAGATCACGGTGCTGCCCAGGGCCAGGGCCACGCCAAAGGGCTCGGAGAACTGGAAAGCGGTCAGCTCCCCGCGCGTGGAAATGACATAGACCCCGCAATAGCTGATCACCAGGGCCAGGAAGTCCGCTCCCCGCAGGCGATGGCCCAGCAGGGGCACGGAGAGCAGGGACAGGGTAATGGCCCAGGTATAGTTGAGCGGCTGCGCCTCCTGGGCGGGAAGGAGATCGTATGCGGTAAAGAGCACCAGATAGTAGGCAAAGGGATTGAGGAATCCGAGCAGCGCCGAGCGCCAAAGATCACCCCGGCTCAGGCGAAACAGAAGGCCCAGCCTGCCCTGCGCCGCGAGCAGCAGGACCAGAGCCATTACGGAAACGACGCTGGACAGGAACAGGAGCTGGGGCACGGAAAGATAGCGAAGGGACAGCTTGAACGCCGTGGCCACCGTGGACCAGAGGCTCACGGTGCCCAGGGCGAGGAGGCAGGCCTGAGTCTGTTGGCGCATGTGTATTCTCCGTTCTCCGTTCCCCGTTCAACGTTCCGCGTTCGGCGTTCAGAGTACACCGATAACCGATAACC
>CAYNCR010000117.1:0-5310 GCA_964395575.1 uncultured Desulfohalobiaceae bacterium | reverse complement strand
TTCCCCGTTCAACGTTCCGCGTTCGGCGTTCAGAGTACACCGATAACCGATAACCTACTCCAGTCGCTTTACAAGGGCAAGATTTCATTATATCCCTGCCCCAAGCTCTCCGGCCCGGTGGCGCCGGGCCAATGTCCGCCAACCCGGGAAAAGGAGGGACCCATGATGCCGCTTGCCAATCGCTACCGCCTCTTTCCCCTTGTCTGTCTCTGCCTCATTCTCTTCGCAAGCACAGCTCCGGCACAGGCCAGGACCGTCTGGAGAGCGCAGTCCTCCTATCCGGCCGGGCTGCCGCAGCTCTATACCCCGGCTGAACGCTTCGCCGAGCTCGTGGAGGAGCTCACCGACGGAGAGCTAGTGATCAACATGCAGCCCGGCGGAGCGATTGTTCCCTCCAAGCGGGTCTTCAGCGCCGTGGACAAGGGCGTTCTGGACCTGGGCTGCACCTGGGCCGGCTGGTGGATGGGCAAATTCCCTTCCGCGGCGCTCTTTGCCAATTCCCGTCCCAACGGCATGCAGCTCCGGGAAATGCTCGCCTGGGTGGAGCACGGAGGTGGCCTTCAGCTCTGGAACGAGCTCTACGCCGACCATAATGTGCGCGTTCTGCACCCCTACGGCATGCTCGGCTCGGAGAACTTCTGCTGGAGCCGCGAGCCCATCGAGAGCCTGGAGGATTTTCAGGGACTCAAGTTCCGCACCGTGGGGATATGGGGCCGCATCCTGGAGGATCTGGGCGCCCAGGTGGTCCAGCTCCCGGGAGGAGAGGTCTATCCCTCCCTGGAGCGGGGCGTGATCGACGCCGCGGAATTCGCCACCCCCGGTATCGACCGCGAGCTCGGCTTCGAGGATATCTGCTCCTATCTTTTGGTGCCCGGGATCCACGAGCCATGCACCCCGCTGGAAACCCTGGTCAACGAGGATTCCTGGAACAGCCTGTCCCCGGAAATCCAGAGCAAGGTCCGGCTCGCGGCCAAGATCTCCTGCTTCGAGGCGATCAACAGGGCCATGGTCCAGGATGCCGAGGCCATGAACCACTTCCTGGAAAGCGACGATGTCTCGGTTTCCCGCATCACTCCGGCCATGATCGAGCGGATCAAGGAGCTGGGCCGGGCCAAGCTGGACGAGATGGCCTCGGAGGACGAGATGTTCTCCAGGGTGCTCAAGTCCCAGCGGGAATTCCGCAAAAAGGTGGAGCCCTATGCCGAGCTCATTCGCCTGCCCTATCCCTACTCGGATGGGGGGAGTGAGGAGTGATGCGTGAGGAGTTATCCGTTATCGGTTATCTGGGATGAGTTATCTGTTATCTGTTATCGGGATGCGGCATGCGGAACTGATTATGCGTGAGCGGTGAGGATCGGACGTCGGAGTCGGAGCCCTGATGCCAATTGCTTAAGGAAAAGATGATCCACGATCTGGAAGAGGTTGCTTGGTAACGCTGAACCCGGAACAGGAAACGGGGACGCTGAACGGGGAACGGGGAACCCAGAACGGGGAACGGACAACGGGGAACGGAGAATGAAGCTCGCGGACTGCATCGACTGGCTCAGCATCGGCACGGGCAAGGCGGTCTCCTGGATCGTTCCCGTCCTTGTGCTGGAGCTTGTGTACGACACAGCGGCCCGCTATCTGTTCAACGCCCCCACCATCTGGTCCTACGACATCTCCTATATGCTCTACGGGACCCTGTTCATGCTGGGCGCGGCCTGGACCCTGCAGCGAGAGGAACACGTCCGGATCGACATTGTATCGGGCAAGCTCTCACCTAGGGCCAGGGCCGCAGTGGACGTGCTGGGATATCTTGTCTTCTTCTTCCCCGCAGTAGGGGCTCTTGTCGCCTACGGCGCCTCCTTCGGTCTCGAATCCTGGATGATCCTGGAACGCAGCGGTCAGAGCATGTGGCAACCTCCCATCTATATCTTCAAGACCGTGCTTCCCCTGGCCGGCCTGCTCCTGTTTCTGCAGGGCCTGGCCCGCTTCTGTCGCAGCCTGCGCGTCCTCCGGAAAGGAGAGGGCGCATGAGCCTGGGCCCGGAGCTCATTCTCGCCGTCCTTTTCGGGACCCTTCTTGCCGGGCTCGTCCTGGGCTTTCCGGTCCCCTTCGTCATGCTGGGCAGCTCCATGCTGGCCGGGCTGCTTGCAGTGGGGCCGGTCTTTTTCCACATGATGGTCCTGCGCGTCTTCGAGGCCATGTCCAGCTATACCCTGATCGCCATCGTGCTCTTCGTCTTCATGGGCCTCATGCTGGAAAAATCCGGCGCGGCGGAGAGACTTTTCACTGCGCTGCACATCCTCCTGGGCCGGCTGAGGGGCGGTCTCGCCCTGTCCGTGATCGCGGTCTGCACGGTCATGGCCGCGGCCACCGGCATTATGGGGGCTTCGGTCATCATCATGGGACTTGTGGCCTTGCCCCGCATGCTGGAGCGGGGCTACGACCCGACGCTCAGCTCCGGAACCATCTGCGCCGGAGGCACACTGGGCATCCTCATCCCCCCAAGCATCATGCTCATCGTCTACGGCCCCATGGCCGGGGTCTCCGTGGGCAAGCTCTTTCTGGCCGCTGTGGGGCCCGGCCTGCTCCTGGCCCTTCTCTATGTTCTGTATATCCTGGTCCTCTCCCGCCTGCGGCCCCAGCATACCCCCATCGCCTCCAGCGAGGAACGGGCGCTTTCCCTTCCGCACAAGCTCTGGCTGATGGCAAGCTCCCTGTTTCCCGCCCTTCTCCTCATCCTTGCCGTGCTGGGGAGTATCTTCTTCGGCGTGGCCTCCCCAACCGAGGCCGCGGCTGTGGGCGCCTTCTTCAGCGTGCTTCTGACCTGGGCCTACGGAAACCTGAGCCTGGACGTTCTCAGGGAGACCTTCTATCAGACCACGCGGGTCTCCAGCATGGTCCTTCTCATTGTGGCCGCGGCCTTCGTCTTCACCGGCGCCTTCATGATGGCGGGCGGCGGCACCCTGGTCAAAGAAGGCCTGTTGGCCCTGCCCGTGGACACTTCGGGCATTCTCCTGGTCATGACCCTGGCCTTTTTCCTCTTCGGTCTCTTTATGGAGTGGGTGGGTATCGTGCCCATCCTGGTCCCCATATTCACCCCGGTCCTGGACCAGATCGGCGTGGATCCCCTCTGGGCGGCCATGCTCTTCTGCCTGGCCATGCAGACCTCCTTTCTGACACCGCCCATGGCCCCCGCCCTGTTCTATCTCAAGGGCGTGGCTCCGCCCGGCATCCGATTCGGCGAGCATATCGCCAAGGGCGTGGTTCCCTTTATCGCCATTCAGCTTCTCGCTGTGGCCCTGATCGCCCTTTTCCCGGACCTGGTCCTCTGGCTGCCCCGGGCGGCCCTGAGCTAGCTGGCCGCACTCAATCCTCCCCCGTATGGACAACCTCGCGGCAACCTGCCATAGTGGATCCAACCTGAAAAAATCCGGGAGCCAGACCTCGACGCGAGGCAGCCTGCCAGGACGCACTCGCCTTCATCTCTCACTAGATGCACGGACACCTCTCCCGGAAAAAAGCCTATGGGATCGCCATGCTTGAGCACCTCGACGGAACCGGCGCCTCGAGCCTTCTCTTCGACGCCCTTCCCGAGGGCGTGATCGCAGTGGACAGCGAGGGGATCATACGCCTCTTCAACAGCGAGGCTGTCAGGCTCACAGGCATTCCCGCGGAACAGGCCCTGAACAGGCCGGCACGGGACGTAATCCCCAACACCCGGATGCCCCATGTCCTCAAAAGCCGCAGCAAGGAGCTCAATCAGCGCCAGATCCTGGGAAGGACGACCATCCTCACCAGCAGGCTCCCCGTCCTGGATCCGGAGGGCCGCCTTTTGGGAGCGGTCGCCGTCTTTCAGGACAACAGCGAATTCCTGCGCCTGGCTGAAGAAATCACCAATCTCCGGGAAACGCGGAGCCTTTTGGAGGCAGTGATCAATTCCACCCAGGACGCCATTTCCGTGGTGGACGAAAACGGCACCGGCATCATGATCAATCCCGCATACACGCGGCTCACCGGGCTGTCCGCGGATCAGGTTCTGGGCAAGCCCGCAACTGTGGATATCGCGGAAGGCGAAAGCGTCCATCTCAGGGTCTTGCGGCAGAAAAAACCCATCACCGGGGTATCCATGAAAGTGGGCCCCCAGCATAAGCCTGTCGTCGTGGACGGCGCGCCCATCCTGGTCGGGAATCGGCTCAAGGGCAGCGTCGCGGTTATCCACGACCTGTCCGAGATCCACCGCCTGGCCGAGGAGCTGGACAAAGCCAAGCGCCACATTCGCTCTCTGGAAACGAAGTACTGTTTTCAGGACATCGTCGGCTCCAGCCCGGGGCTCAGGAGAAGTGTGGAACAGGCCCAAAGGGCCGCTCCCACCCCCGCAACCGTTCTGCTGCAGGGAGGCAGCGGAACCGGAAAGGAGCTCTTGGCCCACGCCATCCACGAGGCGAGCGGACGCCCCGGACAGTTCGTGCGGGTCAGCTGCGCCGCGATCACGGAGTCCCTCCTGGAGAGCGAGCTCTTCGGCCACGTTCCCGGCGCCTTCACCGGTTCCGGTAAAAAGATCCGCAAGGGCTACTTCGAGACCGCCCACAAGGGAACCCTGCTCCTGGACGAAATCGGAGAGCTCAGCTGCGACCTGCAGAGCAAGCTGCTGCGGGTGCTGCAGGAGAAAGAGATCGTTCGGGTGGGCGACTCCGAGCCCATCCCCGTGGATACCCGGTTCATCGTGGCCACGAACAAGGACCTGGAGCAGGAGGTCAAACAGGGAAGATTCCGCGAGGACCTCTACTATCGGCTGAGCGTGGTCCCCATCCACATTCCCCCGCTTGCCCAACGCAAGGAGGATATCCCCGGGCTGGCCGACTTTCTGCTGGGCAAGATCAACCGGGAGTACGGCCGCAACATTCGAAGCCTTTCCCAAAGAGCCCTGGACATTCTCCAGAAGCACGACTGGCCCGGAAATGTACGTGAGCTGGAAAACGTCCTGCGCCGGGCAACGATCAACATGAACATCGCTGAGACCCAAATCCGCTCCGGGCATATCCCGCCCCTCGGCACACACTCATCCCCCGAGGGCCATGATCCGGCGTATTCGACTTCTGAGCCCTCCTGGCCGAACAAGACACTGCCCCAGATGCGGCGCGACTGGGAACGCCACGTCCTCAGCGAGGCCCTTCGCAAAACCGGAGGAAGCCGGAACAGGGCGGCCCGAATGCTGGGCATCTCCATCCGGAGCCTGCACCACAAGCTCAGCCAATACGGGCTACGGCACACTGGCGATACCGAATCCGGCTAAAGCCGATATTCTCCACGTCAGCAAATAGA
>CAYNCR010000116.1:0-8373 GCA_964395575.1 uncultured Desulfohalobiaceae bacterium | reverse complement strand
CGGACATTCCATGAGGTCATGCCAACCTCTCTGGCGGAGCAGCGAATCGCCAGGGGGAGGGAGGCGATCGAAACGGGTCGGTTGGTCTTTTTCGAGGACGAGCGTCGGGACTGCTTCTACCAGAACTACTATGTTCCCATTTACGTGGTCGGCGAGGGCAACACCTTCCAGGTGATCTCCAGGGACGTTACCCAGAGCAAGCAGCTGGAGGAGCAGCTCAGGGAAATGAGCCTCTACGACGGCCTCACCGGCCTCTACAATCGGGCCTATTTCGAGGAGGAGATGCGCCGCTTGGAGGACGCGCGATACGTTCCCCAGGGCCTCATTGTCTGCGATATCAACGGGCTCAAGCTGATCAACGATACTCTGGGCCATCACAAGGGTGACGATCTGCTCAAGCTTTGTGCAGACATCCTGAGGCAGTGTTTCCGGGACAGCGATATTATCGCTCGTATCGGAGGGGACGAATTTGCCGTCTTGTTGCCCCTGAGCAACCACGAATCGGTATGGAATTGCTGTGATCGGATTCGTCGCGAGGTGAGGCTGTATCAGGAGCAGAACCCTGAATTCGGCCTTTCCATATCCATAGGATATGCAGTGCAGGAAAGTGCGCCCATGGATATGGATATGTTGTTCAAGCGGGCGGATGACGCCATGTACAAGGAGAAGCTCCAGCAGAGCCACAGCAGCCGGAGCGAGACAGTGCAGGCTTTGATTAAGACCCTGGAGGCTCGGGATTACATTACTGAGGGCCATGCCGGACGATTACATGACTATGCCCAGCAACTGGGACGATCTATGGGACTCTCAGAAGAGCGTCTGAACGATCTTCAGTTGTTGGCCCGGTTCCACGATCTGGGCAAAGTGGGCGTGCCGGACCGCATTTTGTTCAAGCCGGACCGGCTCACTGACGAGGAGTTCCAGGAAATGAAGCGACACTGCGAGATCGGGCACCGCATCGCGCTGTCCCTCACCGACTTGGCCCCAATCGCGGACTATATCCTCAAGCACCACGAGCACTGGAACGGCCAGGGATATCCCATGGGTTTGTCCGGAGAGGACATTCCTCTGGAGTGCCGGATACTGGCTATTGTGGATGCGTACGACACCATGACCAGCGAACGGCCCTACAAGGGCCCCATGTCCCACGAAGATGCTCTAGCCGAGCTCAATCGCTGCGCTGGGACACAATTCGATCCCTATCTGGTGCATGCGTTTATCCCGATTATGCAGGGGGATGGAGAGGAGTGAAGATCGAGATTCATGATGGAGGGCGGACCACGGCGGGGAAAGATCCATTGCCAAGGAAACTGCGTGAATCGGTCAATTCTGGAGTACGGGGGAGGGGGAACTCGACCTCTCGAGGCAGCGGCTCAGATTGAGGCCATATTTGTGTTGGACACGTATTGGGGAACATGGCATACAATCCGAAAACCTGTGCTTCAACCTTGAAAACGGTATTTTCCTCAACGCGTTTCCTGGCCTTGTTGTGCACGGGTCCGCCCGGGCATGGGGAATATATTCGCTTACTACAACTTCAAGAGAGGAGGTGCGTCATGGCCAGAAAAATTCTCCTGTTTGTTTTCATCTTCCTTTTGACGTGCGGAATTGCCTATGCCCAGGAGGGTGGCGAATCAGCTGACGGAAAGACTATGAAGCCGTCTTTCACCTTCGATAAACAGTTGATCCTCGAGCCCCCCGAAGAGGGGATGAAGGCCGAGAGGGCGCCGGTTCCCTTCCCTCATCTGCAGCATTCCATGGATTATGGATGCGCTGACTGCCACCATCAATGGAACAGGCAGGAAAGAAATGAGCCCCGTACATGTGTCAGTTGTCACGACGATTTCGAAACGACCCACGGCGAGGGGAGCTATTTCGGGGCCTTCCACAGCCGTCAGAAGCAAAGGAGCTGCGTGGGGTGCCATTCCGGGCAGGGTGAGGAGTCCTCTGCGCCTCTCAAGTGCCCTGCGTGTCACAAGGAATAGACTGTCCGCGAAAACGGCTGTTTCCCTGGCTTCGTCATCTCGATCGAGCTATGCCCGATTGAGATGACGAAGCCGTGCGCCGGATCCGATCCGTCTTCGACAGGAAGGCGGATTTTTTGTGTGTCGCTGCTTTGGGTGTTTCTGCCCCTGTGCGGGGCCGGAGCGAAGGCCCCCTTGGAGGGGGGTTTTGCTCCGCGAATCATGTCTCCAGGCGATCCACTGGGAAAATGCTTGGCGGAACGCGTGGTGTGCGGGGAGGCCTCACATCCGTACAGCGCGTCGCGGTCCTGAGCTCCGGGACTGCTCGCCTGCACCGATCCGATTCTAATGACAGTCGGTGCAGGATTGCGGCCGGACATTGCACCAGTGGAGCTTCCATTCGCCGTCCCGCTTCTTGTAGACCTCTTCGAATGTGTACTCGTGCGCTGTTTTCCAGCGATCGGAGACAAGGGTTCTTTTGGTTTTGACCCTGGCCTTGTCGCCATTGATGGAGAGGTCTTCCACCTCGATGCTTTTCATGTGGAATTCGTGGCTCTGCAGGACGGCGGATTTTTCGGGCCACTTTTTTTTCAGCTTTTGGGGGGAGAGGAAGGCGTCCTCGTCGTGGTATTGGGTCTTGATCCGGGCATTTTCAGTCAGGCGCGACAGATCGATGCCCTTGCGCTGGTTGAACCGTTCTTTGTTCGCCTCGAGAAGCTCGTAGATCGCTTTGTGATCCTGGGACTTATAGTTCTCGACCAGGGAAACCCGCTCGGGGGCGGTGCATCCGAGAAAAATCAGGCTGACAAGGATTGCGCACGCTGTGGCGATGAGTTTTCGCATGACCACACCTTTTTTGAGGAGTTCGACGATAGCTTGCAAGGGCGTTGGGAGACACCCTTTGCGCAAGAGGGACACATCTCCGCAGCTCTCGCCTTTGGCTCGTGTTTATCTTAATAATTATTTGTACTTTTTGTGCGTCCCTTTGTCCAGCATTCATTCAGACAAACCCGGATCCAGGCAAGTGTCCTTGTGAACAGGGATGACGCAAAAGGCTGTTGCTCGGCGGATGGGGTTTCGTCTACAGCGAGTCGGCCTCCTTGGGGCGGCGTCCCGCGAGGTAGATGCTCAAAAGGACGATGGCCGCTCCCACTGAGCCGGTGGTGGTGAGTTGTTCCCCGAAAAAGAGGAAACCTATGGCGATGCCGCAGACAGGCTCGAACAGGGCCGCCATGGATGCGCTCTGGGCAGTGATGTGTTTCTGCCCCTGGAAAAAGAGGGTGTAGGGCAGAACCAGGGAGACGGTTCCCAGGAGTCCCAGAAAGGGGAGATTCTGCCAGAAATGGCCTTCGGGCACGGTAACGCCCCAGGGGGTGAGGAACACCGCGACGATCAGGCTGCCCCATAGGGTGCAGACCGGTGAGGACAAGCTGCCGGCGAGGAATCTGCCGAAGAGGAAAACCCCGGCCAGGCATATCCCGGAAAAGAAGGCCCCGGCGATCCCCAAAAGCTCATCCCGGCTGCCGCCGATCAGGCTCGTCGGCTCGGCGATCAGGCCGATTCCCAGTATTCCCGCGGCTACGGCGAACCAGGTTAGCGGTGTGTTCCTTTCCTTGAGCACAAGGGGGCTCAAAATGGCCACGTAGATGGGCGCGGTGTAATGCAACACGACCGCCTTGGCCACCGAGGTCTTGATAATGCCCAGATAGTAGGTGGTCGCAGTGCCGCACATGGAAAGGCCCACGCCGAGCAGCACCAGGAGCTGCTTTCGGTTCAGGCGCGCAAGTTTGGCTTCATACCGGGCGTTCTTCGAGCGCAGAACCCAGATAGCGAGGGGGACGGCCCCGATGAGGGCCCGGAAGAACACGATACCCATGGAGGAGTAGGCCTCTATGGCACGGACCCAGATGGGGACCAGGGCAAAGCAGAATGCCCCCAGCATGGTCATGAAGAGGCCTTTCGCGCGCGAGACGGATGGAGTTGTTGGGGCTGAGGTGGTGGAGTGTGTCTGCATGCCGGTCCTTGAGCGCCGGATTGAGCTGTCGGGCGAGGCGCAAGCCCTGGAGGCGGGTACGTCGATTCCTCGAGGCTGCTGTTCGTGTGAGGCTGAGCCTTAAAACCGGATTGGGGCCGGACGTGTCCTCAAGGCAAACGCCAATTCATGCGCGCATTTTTTCAGCATCAAGCTCAAGCCGATTCACTCAAGGAAGAGCTACCACGAACCGGCGATTCGCTCAAGCGGGAGGGTGTCGAAATGGTTGCGGGCACCTCCCGGGCTCTTTCCGTGCCGAAAAAAGCATTCAAGCGCGGGAGAGCTTCCGCATCCATCGCCAGGATACGGTTCGACGCGGGGGCTCATCCCGTGAGGTAAGGACTGTCCTCGGGCCAGGCATCAAGCACCTGTCTGAGCAGGGCAAGCTCCCCGATATGATAGGCCGTGTGGTCGGAGATGACCAGGATTTCCCGGAAAATCGTGTACTCCGGGGCGTGGGGGATGGGCGCCAGGAGGTCGGTTTCGGGGTCGGCGACCAGCTCCCGAAGGGCGTTCCTGTCACTGCGGAATCCCTCGATGCTCTGACGCCAGGCCGCTGCGTCCGCAAACTGGTCCGACCGCGGACGGTAACCCTCGGGATAGGGGGGTGAGACATGGAAGGGATTGCGGATGAACTCCAGGATATCCCATTGCGCCAGGCGCATGTGTTCCAGGATGTGCCAGGCGCTGTACGGCGTGTGAGAGGCTTTGGCATTGATGCTGTCTTCCGGGAAGTCCGCTATGACCTCTTCGAAATCCATGTGGGCGTCCCCGCCGTGGAGCAGGTCCAAAAGCTTTTTTCGTACGATGGAAGGTGTGGTCATGGGATTATCTCCAGGCCGGGTTTGAGCTCAATGATCCGGCCATCGAGCACCCGAGGCGAGCTTCCATGGCCGGAGAAAGGTTCGACCTTAAAATGTTCCTTTTTTCGTTGGTCTGACCTTCGTCAATATGCATATTCCTGAACTTGCTGCTGAAAAAAACGCGAACCATGCCGATTCAGCTGCAAAAAAACGATCGGCGACCTTGCTGCATGAACAGCGTTCTTGACAAGGGAAGCCATTTTTGCCAAGTATAGGATAAACCTTCAAACTTGAAAATGAGTGACAGCATGGGCACATCTCCCAGTTCAGAATCTTCGTATAGATTCCGCAAAGCGCCACAAGCCAGGAGATTTCAGGATGTGGTGCGGCGGATTCAAGATGACATTCTGGATGGTCACATTGCCAATGGTGATATGCTCCCCTCGGAACGGGAGCTGAAGGAACGCTTCAACATCAGCAGGGGGACATTGCGCGAGGCCCTGCGCGTCTTGGAGGACCGCGGGTTGCTCGAGATCAGAAAGGGCAACAAGGGCGGCATCTTCGTCCGCAATATAACCACGGAGCACGCCAGTGAGAGTCTGGCCATTCTGATCCGTTCCCAGGAGGTTTCCCTCGAACATCTTGCGCAGTTCCGCCAGTCCGTCGAAGGCGATATCGCCGCCCTCGCGGCCCAGAAAGCCACCTCGGAGGAGATCTCCCGGCTCCAATCCATAGCCGAGTCAGCAGCGGCCTACTTCCACAACGACCCCACGGAATACCGGAACTTCTACGCCCTTGATCAATCCTTTCACATCGAGTTGGCCCGTATTACCGAGAACCCGGTCTATCTGATGATCGCCAAGTCCGTTCATGCCAACATCATGAAATACTATGAGGACCACCTCGAAATGGGCCCGGGGGACATGCGGGAAAACATCGAATTTTTCTTCGATCTTGTCGATATCTTACGTCTGAGACAGGTCAAGGAGGCCAGGATCCTGGCCGAAAGCCACGTCATGCACTTTGGGAGGAAGATGCTTTCCAGACAGGGTCGGTCCGACAGCTCCCTGCTGGTCGCGTCTCGCAAAGGCAAATCCTATACGCCAGAAGAGAAGGAGTCCCGGTATGATGAATCAGATACCGAAAGTCCCCACAGCCGTCAATGAGCCCGTCTGCCACTATGAGCCGGGCACGCCGCAAAGGAGGGAGCTCAAGGCAAAGCTCAAGGAGCTGAAGAGCCGTGAGCTGGAGATTCCGCTGATCATCGGGGGTCAGGAGGTCTACACCGGCAACACGGCCGAGTCGGTCATGCCGCACAATCACGGCCACGTCCTGGCCAGATACCACTTGGCCGGGGAGCGGGAAGTGAACATGGCCATCGAGGCCGCCCTCGAGGCCAAGAAGCAGTGGGCCCGGACGCCCTGGGAAACCCGCGTGGCTGTCATGAAAAAGACGGCCTATCTGGTGAGCACGCGGTACAGGACCACCATCAACGCCGCGTCCATGCTCGGCCTGAGCAAGACACCTCATCAGGCGGAAATCGAGTCCGTCTGCGAGCTGACCGATTTCCTGAACTTCAATTCCGATTACCTGCAACAGCTCTACAGTCAACAGCCCCCCTATTCGCCGGACGGGACATGGAACCGCCTCGAACACCGTCCCCTGGAGGGCTTCGTCTTCGCGGCCACTCCCTTCAACTTCCTGGCCATTGCCGGCAACCTTCCCTCCTGTCCAGCCTTGATGGGCAATGTGGTTCTGTGGAAACCGGCCTCATCCGCCGTGTACCCGGCGTACCATCTGATGCGTATCCTCATGGAAGCCGGATTGCCCGAAGGGGTTATCAATTTCATTCCGGGTCCGGGTTCCGTGGTCGGTCCGACGGCCATGCAGAGCGAGCATCTGGCCGGGATCCATTTCACCGGATCCACCTCGGTGTTCCAGAACATGTGGAAGACCGTGGGGGATAATATCGCGACCTACCGATCCTATCCCCGTATCGTGGGGGAAACGGGGGGCAAGGACTTCATAGTGGCCCACGAATCCGCGGATGTCGAAGCCGTGGTCGCGGCCATCATCCGGGGCGCCTTCGAGTACCAGGGGCAGAAGTGCTCAGCCGTTTCCAGGGTCTATATCCCGCAGTCCCTGTATCCCCAGCTCAAGAAAAGGCTCCTGGAGGAGGTGAAAGCGGTCAAGGTCGGCGACGTGGAGGATTTCACGAATTTCATGAACGCCGTGATCGACAAGTCCTCTTTCGACAAGATCAAGGGCTACATCGATGAGGCCAAGGCGAGCAGCGAGGCGACCATCCTGAGTGGTGGCGAGGCCGACGACACCACGGGCTACTTCATCCAGCCGACCATCATCGAGACCGACAATCCCCACTTCAAGACCATGGTGGAGGAGATCTTCGGTCCGGTGGTCACCTTGTACCCTGCCACTGAAAGCTTCGAGGACGTCCTGCACCTTTGCGACCAAACGAGCCAGTACGGATTGACCGGTGCGATCTTCGCCAGGGATCGAGACGCCATCGATCGCGCCACTGAAGTGCTCACCCATGCCGCGGGCAACTTCTACATCAACGACAAGCCAACAGGGTCGATCGTGGGTCAGCAGCCTTTCGGCGGCGCCAGGGCCTCGGGGACCAACGACAAGGCCGGATCCATGTTCAATCTGGTCCGTTGGGTCTCCCAACGGGCGATCAAGGAGAACTTCGATCCGCCGAGGGACTTCAGCTATCCCTTTATGGAGGAAACATAGGCCAGTGGGCTGAACTTTTCGATTAGCTCCCCGAAAAACGTTGAGCCGTGGGAATAGAGGGGCGGCTTTCCCGGGATGCGCCCCGGGCAGAGCCTCCCCAATCATGGAGAGGTGTAACAAGATTCCGGGAGTTGAGCCCGAGTGATTCCGCTTCTTGTCTCGCGGACCGTTTGCGGTTTCTTATAACCCTTTGACATCGTTGAAACAGACTGCTTTATTAAGCGGGGATCAAGGCCGGGAGGTCGCACATGGCTTTTTTCGATCAGCTCGTCTCCAGGACCATCATGTATGTCCCGGGCCCCATCGTGGGTTTTTTTGCCAAACGGTACATTGCCGGGCAATATCTCGAGGACGCCTTCAAGGAGACCAGGAAGCTGAACGCGCAGGGCATCATGGGCACCATAGACGTCCTGGGCGAGTTCATAACCACCAAGGACGAGGCCCTGCGCTTCAAGGAACAGGCTGTGGAAATCCTCGAGGCCATCGAGCAGAACGGGCTCGACGCCAATATCTCCATCAAGCCGACCCAGATGGGTATGAAGCTGGATAGCGAGTTCGGGTACGCCAATATCCGCGAGATCCTGGAACGGGCCAGGGAGCTCGGAAATTCAATACGCATCGATATGGAGGACATTCACTGCACCGACGAAACCCTGAGCTACTACACCCGCTTGCGTCAGGAATATTCCAACCAGGTGGGCACCGTGCTGCAGTCCTACCTGCGGCGGACCCTTCAGGACGTTCGGGACATGGCCGATGGACCGCTGAATATTCGGCTCTGCAAGGGCATCTATAACGAGCCCCGCACGCACGCGTA
>CAYNCR010000115.1:2142-8540 GCA_964395575.1 uncultured Desulfohalobiaceae bacterium | reverse complement strand
ATTGGGCGCACTCCTTGAGGTAGAGGAAGGGGAGCATTGTGTGCGTTTGGGATGTATTTCCGGTCATGGCTTCCTCGAATTTTGTGTTTTTTTGTATGAAAATGTGGCCAAGCTGTCGAATTATTTGGTGAAATTATCGGGCGCGAGGAGACGGGGATGTGCGCTGAAGCCGTGTTTCATAAACAGGCGAGCCCTTGTTGTTCGCGATATGGGGATCTAGCAGGTAGCGACCGTAAGGTTCGCGATGCCACGTGTTTGTGGAGAACCACCGGTGTCTCGCGGGCATGAGTCGCTCAGCGTATGCCCTTCCCTGCACTGGACGCCGAGATGAAACACGGGCATCAGCGCAATCCCCGACTCCCCGCGCATCATTTTCATGCTTGGTTGTGCCCGGGTCGGCCCGGGAATGATGGTTGGTTGTAGGAAAATATGTCCAATATGTTGAATTATTCGGAGAAATGGCCAGGCGCGGACAAGTCTTTACCTGGATGTTATCTTGACCTTTTAAATTGCAGTATGTAACAAGAACTACGACTGGAAGCAATCGGAATTTGGGCCACATGCAGATCGAGAGCCCATAATTCTGACCAATCGAGGTGAATTGCCGGAATGGACGCAAAAATCGCAGTACTGGGAGCAGGTGCCTGGGGAACCACTTTGGCCAATCTTGTGGCCGGGAAGGCGTATCGCGTCGTCCTGTGGGGCAGGGACAGCGATCAGATAGAGCGTATGCGCAGCAGCGGTGAGAATGAACGCTATCTCCCCGGGGTCCCTCTCACTCCGGGCCTCGAGTTGAGCTCGGATCTCAGGGAGGCGGTGGAGGGAGCCTTCTGCACCATTTCTGCCGTGCCCTGCCAGTACATGCGCAGCGTCTTGGAACGTGCCGAGCCCTTTTATGGACAAGCCCCGCGGGTGGTTTGCGCCAGCAAGGGCGTGGAGCTTTCCAGCCTCAAGACCATGTCCGCGGTTGTCTCCGAAGCCCTCGCTACCAGGAATCCTTTGTATGCGGTGCTCTCCGGACCGTCCTTTGCCGAGGAGGTCAGTCAGGGGCACCCGACAGTGGTGAGCCTGGGGTGCGAAAACCGGGCAGTGGCTGAAGAGCTTCAGCATGTGCTCTCCACGGAGCGCTTTCGGGTCTATACCAACGATGACCGTATGGGCGTGGAGCTGGGAGGCGCGATCAAGAACGTGATGGCGCTGGCAACCGGTATTGCCGATGGCCTCGGATTCGGCCAGAATGCGAGAGCCGGGCTGATAACCCGTGGCCTGGCGGAGATGTCGCGCCTGGGTATCTCCATGGGCGGACGCGCGGATACGTTCATGGGGCTTTCCGGAATCGGGGATCTGGTCCTGACCTGTACAGGAAGCCTGAGCCGAAACAGACAGGTGGGGCTCAGACTGGGCAGCGGCGAGAGCCTGGAGGCCATAATCTCCAGCATGCGCTCCGTGGCGGAAGGGGTCAAAACAGCAGAGGCCCTGCATCGTTTGGGAAAACGCCGGGGGGTGGAGCTGCCCATCACCAATCAGGTCAATGCCATCCTCTATGAAGAAAAGGATCCGGGCGACGCCGTTCAGGAGCTGATGACCCGGGAGCTCAAAGCGGAATAGCATTCGAGGGGGCGCGTTCAGTGCCCCCTTTTTTTGTGTCCGGGAGCAGTAGTAAAAATTTGCATTGCGTCTTGACAAAGACGGGCTGACAACGTAGAATACACAGGATTTTAAGAAAAATCAGCAAGTTATGTTTTTTTCTTTATTGTTCCCGTGCGGCGGGTATACGTGTCCGCCGCAGCCGGCTCAATGCGAGTGGTGGAGGTCCGGGGCTCGAGGGATTCTTTCCCTGAGCGAGGCCGGGCCACTGAGGTAAAGAAGACGGGAACAAGAGATCGAAGGACCTGGAGCCATTGACAGATGCATTCAATGCAGGGCCTTTGTTGAATCGACCCACAAAGGGAGGATGTTATGGCCAAGGAAAAGAAGACGGAAGGAGCGCAATCCAAAGGACTCTCCCCCAAGGAGTATACCACGTGCAAGGCCACGACCCAGATGCTGGAGAAGGCCCAGAAAGAGGGTGTTGATACCGCTTTCGACCGTGCCGCCAGCATGAAGGCCTGCCCCATCGGTGCGGATTCCGCGTGCTGCAAGCACTGTTCCATGGGCCCCTGTCGTCTGAACGCCAAGGATCCCTACGGCAAGGTGGGCGTCTGCGGGGCGGACATCGACACGATCCAGTCCCGGAACTTCGCCCGCATGGTGTCTGCCGGTGCCGCGGCTCACACGGACCACGGCATGACCATGCTCGACGTGTTCCGGGATGTGGTCAACGGCGATATCGGGGACTACACCATCAAGGACCCGGTTAAGCTGGTCAATGTGGCCCAGTCCGTGGGCATCGACACGGATGAGAAGTCCGTCCAGGACATCGCCAAGGAGCTTTATCACGAGTTGGAACGGACCTATACTCAGGTGGAGGGTGAGATTCCCTTCTCCAAGCGGGTTCCGGAAAAGACCCTGGAAACCTGGCGCAAGCAGGGGATCGTTCCCCGCGGGGCCATGCGCGAGATCATGGATCTGATGCACCGCAGCCACATGGGTGTGGATCAGCAGCATGAGAACATCACCAGGCAGATCAGCCGGACTGCCCTCTCCGACGGCTGGGGCGGATCCATGGTGGCCACCGAGATCTCCGACATCCTCTTCGGAACCCCCTCTCCCGTGCAGGCAGAGGTGAACATGGGCAATCTGAGGGAGGACATGGTGAATATCATTGTCCACGGGCACGAGCCCAACCTCTTCGAGTCCATGGTGGTCTCGGTCAACGATCCCGCCATGGTTCAGGCCGCACAGGACGCGGGAGCCAAGGGGATCAACCTGGTGGGCATGTGCTGTTCCGGCGCCGAGATGCTCACCCGGCACGGCGTGCCCCACGCGGGGAATTTCATGTCCACGGAGTCCATCCTGGTCAGCGGGGCTGTGGACGCCATGGCCGTGGATGTGCAGTGCATCAAGCAGGGCCTGAGCACGGTGGCCAATTGTTACGATAGCTATCTCTTCACCACCAATCCGAGGTGCCACATCGAGGGCGCCGAGCACATCGAGTTCGAGGAGCGCAATCCCAAGGAATGCACCGACGATGTGGTGGTCAAGGCCATCTCCCGCTACAAGAACCGGACCGCCCAGGTGGAGATTCCCAACATCACCAATTCCGGAGTTCACGGCTTTTCCCACGAATATATCGAGTACATGCTGGGCGGGAGCTTCCGCAGCTCCTACTGGCCCCTGAACGACAACGTCATCAACGGCCGCATCCGCGGAGTTGCCGGAGTTGTCGGCTGCACCAATCCCAGGGTCAAGCAGGACTGGGTCCATGTGGAGCTGGTCAAGGAGTTGATCAAGAACGATATCCTCGTTCTGCAGACCGGCTGCTCCCAGATCGCTTTGGCCAAGCAGGAGCTGCTCAGCCCAGAGGCTGCGTACATGGCCGGCGACGGCCTGCGGGAGGTCTGCGAGGCGGTAGGCATGCCCCCAGTGCTGGGTATGGGCTCCTGCGTGGACAACAGCCGCATCCTCATCGCGGCCTCGGAAATGGTCCGGCAGGGCGGTCTCGGGGACAGCATCGCCGAGCTCCCCGTTGCCGGAGCCGCCCCGGAATGGATGAGCGAGAAGGCGCTCAGCATCGGGCAGTACTTCGTCGCGTCCGGGGTTTACACGGCCTTCGGCGTAACCTTCCCCATAACCGAGAACACCAAGTTCCACGACCTGCTCTTTAGCGGTCTGGAAGAGCAGGGGATGGGCAAGTGGGGCTTCGCAACGGATCCCCACGACCTGGCCCAGATGATGATCGGGCATATCGACAAGAAGCGGCAGGAGCTTGGCATCGACAAGGCCCGCGAGCGCGTGCTCGTGGACATGGCGGACAGGCGCGCGGCCTAGCCCGTCTCCTTCCCTCGGCCAACGCCGATAAAGGGCCCTTCGGGGCCCTTTTTTTATGGCCTTTTGACGCCGAATGTGCTAATTGAGCCGTGGGCTAGCCGCGATCGGACTCGAAGGATCGCCGCAAGCTGTTCTTGTTTTTTCGACGATGGATGTGCCTTGCCAAACGTTCGATAATTGGAGTCGTGACTATGCAGGAGGCCATGGAGAAGGCCAAGGTGCTGCTGGAATCGCTGCCCTATATGCGCGAGTTTTCCGGGCAGACCGTGGTGATCAAGTACGGCGGGAGCGCCATGACCGATGAGAGGCTGAAACAGAGCTTCGCCCTGAACATCGTCCTGCTCAAATACATCGGGATCAATCCGGTGATCGTACACGGCGGCGGGCCGCAGATCGGAAAGATGCTCACCCAGCTGGGCATCGACAGCACCTTCAAGCAGGGGCTGCGGGTCACCGATCCCGAGACCATGGACGTGGTGGAAATGGTTCTCGTGGGCAAGGTGAACAAGGAGATCGTGAACCTGATCAATCAGAGCGGCGGTCTTGCAGTGGGCCTTTCGGGCAAGGACGGAAGGCTCATCGAGGCGGAAAAAATGGAGATGATCCTGTCCAGGAAGGACGCCCCGCCGGAGATCATCGATCTGGGGCGGGTAGGCGAGGTGCGGCACATCCGTACAGACCTGCCGGATGCGCTGCAGCAGCGCGGTTTCATCCCCATTATCGCGCCCGTGGGAGTGGACGAATCCGGTGCGACGTACAACATCAACGCGGACGATGTGACAGCGGCCGTGGCCGAGGCCCTGGGAGCCAGACGCATGATCCTGCTCACCGATGTGGAGGGGGTCAAGGCCGGGGACGAGCTCATATCCTCCCTCAGCCGCAGAGATTCGGTCCGTGCCATCGAGGATGAGCAGATCCAGGGCGGGATGATCCCCAAGGTGAAATGCTGTATGGAGGCGTTGGAGTGCGGGGTGCAAAAGACCCACATCATCGACGGCCGCGTGGAGAACTCCATTCTGCTGGAGATGTTCACCAACGCCGGGATCGGCACGGAGATTGTCCCCTGAGGCGGCCCCGTTTCAGAGGCTGAGCTCCCAGAGCATGATCTCCATGTTGTAGGTCCCGTAAGTGATCCGCTTTTCCGTGATCGGGCGGCAGATCCAGCCCATGGACTCGAGCCAGGAAAAGAGGCCCGCGGTGGTCCTCCTGCGGGGTGTGCTGAGAAGGGCCTTTCCTCCTGGGGCCAGAACCTGTCGCAGGAAGGAGTTGACCGGCTCCAGAAAGCGTTTTTCGTACACGATGTCCGCAGCGAAGACGCGGGAGAAGCTCCCGGGTTTGAATCCGGAGCGCCGCCAGTCCATTCGGACCGCATCAGGTACTGGAAGGCCGTTGAGACGGGCGTTGGAGCGGGTGTAGCGGACAGCCCCCCATTCATGGTCCATGCCCACCACCTTGGCAGAAAGGCCCGCAGCCACACAGGTGCACAAGCCCAGGCCACAACCGAGATCGAGGCAGCACCGTCCGGACACCTCTTTGGGGTTCGCCGCGATCCACTCCGCTAGCAGGATGGCCGCGGGCCAGAGCTCCACCCAGTAGGGGATGCGATCCTCGTCATCGAGATCGTCGTCCATGGCTTCCCAGAGGGATTCCAGATCGCTGGGACGCTGAAGGACATATTTCGAGGCATTGATGGTCACTTCGAGAGGCATGGGGGCTACGCTTTGTGGTGTCGGGTCTTTGCGGTCCCGTTTGAACCGGGTGTCTGCAGTGGCTCAATCCCCCGGTTTTTGCCCGAGTCCGGCTTGACAAAGAAAAAAACGCCCTTCTACGATCTGGTAACTATGCGGTCAACACGCCCCTTTTCAGTGCGGACGGGCCTCTTTGCCGGGACACGCTGACTTTAGCTCCTTGGGAGCTACGAATCAAACGCCTTTTCGGGCAGCAGGGCGAAGAGCAAGGGACACCAGGGTGCGCACCTCGAGAGGCATGAGGACAAGCCAGAAGCGGAGTCTTTATGAGTGCGAACAAGATGGAGCAGCGACACGAGACCGCGGAGATCATTCTCTCGGAGGCGAATGAGCTGTTCTACAGCAAGGGGTACGAAAAGACCTCCATGCGGGAGATTGCCGAGCGCGTGGGGATCAGCAAGGCGGCCATGTACCACCACTTCGAGAACAAGGAGGAGATTCTCTACACCCTGTGCACCCAGGGCGGGGAAATGATGGACGAGAGCATGCAGCGGGCCATTGCGCGCAACGAGGAATCCGGAGCCTTGATCCGCGAGCAGCTTGCGGACATCCTCTTCGAGTATACAACGACCTACATGCAGAACAAGAACTTCAACAAGATCCTTCTCCACGACATCGAATCCCTTCCGGAAGAGAAGAAGCGGGTGATCAAGGACTACGAGAAAGTGAATGTCCATCGTCTGCAGAATTACCTCAAACGGATGATGGACCGGGGACACA
>CAYNCR010000115.1:0-2132 GCA_964395575.1 uncultured Desulfohalobiaceae bacterium | reverse complement strand
GAGCTGACCTCCCTCACGTTCACAGTCTTCGCCTCGGTGCATTGGCTCTATTTCTGGTTCCAGCCCGAAGGGGATCTCGGTTTGCGCAGCGTTGTGGAGAATATCGTGGACGTGTTCTGGAACGGGCTCAACCCGATAACCGGCTGACGCGCCCGGTGACGTCCCCATCTGGGGCGCACGGAGCCCATCGGGGCTGCGGAAGCTCGTTCCCCGCCCAGACGGCTGGAGGCTCACCTCATGGCCACTTCAGGCTCGCTATCCGGATTGAAGGTTGTGGATCTGTCCCGGCTGCTTCCGGGCCCGTACTGCTCCATGATTCTGGCGGATCACGGAGCTCGGGTGATCGCCGTGGAAGACAAGCGCTACCGGGACGATATTTTTCTGAGCGATTTGTATCGGAACAAGGAGCACATCCAGCTCAACCTCAAGACCCAACAGGGCCGGGAGATCTTTTACGATCTGCTTCGGGATGCGGATGTCCTGCTGGAGGGATTCCGGCCCGGGGTGGTCCATAAGCTGGGCGCGGACTATGCCACCGTTTCCGGCTGCAATCCGGGGATTGTCTACTGTTCCCTGAGCGGATACGGCCAAAGCGGACCCTACGCCGGAAGGGCAGGGCACGACGTGAACTATCTCGCCTTGAGCGGTCTGCTGGACCTGGTGGGGCCCGAGGAAGGGCCGCCATTCATTCCCGGCTTCCAGGTGGCCGATGTTGCCGGGGGGCTCCACGCGGCCACCGCTCTGCTCATGGCCCTCTGGCATAGGGAGCGCACAGGCCAGGGGCAGTATCTGGACATCTCCATTGCGGACTGTGCCATGAGCCTCGCCCCGGCCCTGCTCCACCAATATCGGAACGATCCGGATTCGGTGCGGCGCAGCCGGAGCCTTTTCTCCCACAAGTATGCCTGCTACAACGTCTATGCCACTGCGGACGGCAGGTACATAGCTGTGGGTGCCCTGGAGCGTCCATTCTGGGAGCGTCTCTGTAGCGCACTGGGTCTCGAGGAATACATCCCCCTGCAGTATGACGAGGCCAGGCGGGAGGAGATCATCCGTAGGGTGGCGGATGTTTTCGCTTCCCGGGAGCTGCGGTTCTGGCAGGAAGAGCTGCGGGAGCTGGACGCCTGCTGCGAGCCCGTCCAAACCTTTTCCGAGGCCCTGGAATCCCCCCTTTTCCGGGAGCGGGGGATGGTGCAGGCCCCGCAGACGGGGCAGAACGGCACTTTCAGATTGGGGGTTGCTGCGCATATGAGCCGCACTCCGGGAGGGGTGCGGCGGAGCGAAACCGGGTTCGGCCGGGACACGGAGCCCCTGCTCCGCGAGCTCGGATACGGGGACGAGGATATCGCGCGACTGAGCGGTGAGGACGTGATTTGATCGCGCGCGGCAAAGCCTGTCTGGATGGAGCGGACGCACAACGGAAATCGGTTTGTGTGACGCGATAGCCCCCGAAGGACAGCCCTCCACCGGGGAAGGATCGGTAAGCGGGAACCGGCTCGCGGAGATTGAAACCGGTAGACTCCGCCCTCACATCGAGCAATTTGAGTATCCGCCCCCCTGCGCGGGCGCGGCCTCCGGAAGCCTTTTATGGAAAATGCCTTTTCCCATGTAGCGATCGTGACCAAGGAAAGCCACGAGCAGGCCCGGGATATGGGCGATCGTATCGGGCGCTGGCTTGCCGAGCGCGGAGTAGGGGTCCAGATCCGGAGCAACGACCAGAACGGACAGGGGCTTTGTCTGGAGGGACCCGGACCCGATTTGATCCTTGTTCTCGGCGGGGACGGAACGGTCCTGAGTGTGGCCCGCAAGCTGGACAGGGGTGCGGATGTGCCTCTTCTGGGGCTCAATCTGGGACAGATCGGTTTCTTGACAGAGCTGTCCCCGCAGGGGTGGCAGGATGGATTGGCAAAGGTGCTTGCCGGGGAATATTCCCTCTTTCCCAAAGTGATTCTGCAGCATGCCGTCGAGCGGGACGGGGAACGAATCGATCAGGGCAGGGTGGTCAATGACCTTGTCGTGGGCAGGTCCGGGCTGGCCCGGCTCATCGGTCTCAGGATATGGTGCGGGGAGGAGGAGCTGGGACGGCTGCGGGCGGATGGCATGATCGTCTCCACCCCGATCGGGTCCACGGC
>CAYNCR010000114.1:0-8551 GCA_964395575.1 uncultured Desulfohalobiaceae bacterium | reverse complement strand
CCGGAAGTGATCCGGGAATGTTGATGAGGTGTTGCGTATCCAAACATGTGAAACCCGGGATGAAACCTGCGCTTCAGCGTCCACCCGCCTTCGCCTCGCGGCATTTTCATGTATCGTTGTGCCCGGGTCGGCCCGGGAATGCCGGTTATATCAATTGAAATATAAACAGGACATTAGTTGGTGTTTTGAAAGGGCCCCGACTTGTTCCTGTGGGTATTTCGTATGGCGTAGAAGTCGTCGAGCAGCTTGACCAGTCTGCGGTATTGCTTGCGGATGGACTGGCCGTACTGGGTAAGCTTTTCTTCGGGCGGAGTTACGTATTTCTTTTGCAGGTAGCGATCATTGAGAATCCGTTCGGTCAGGTTGATGAGCTGTTCCACGATGCTGTCAAAGTAGCTCACTGTCTGGAACTTCATCTCATGGAGGATGTCGAGGGCATAGCTGAGCATCTGTTGGTAGTTGAGGTCCCTGCCTTTGTAGTGCCTCTTGGAGACATCCTCGAGGAGCTTGATCTTGCGCGCCTGCTGGATGTAGCTGTATTGCTCGCATACTTCCCTGTACAAGGGATACAGGGCTGAGAACTCCTCTTGGTAGTCCTGGTTGCGGAGATAGTTGTCCAAAACCTTGGTCACGCGCTGGTAGAACTCTTCGGAATAGCCCAGGATCCTGCGCTGATGTTTTTTGAGCCATGCGGAGAGGAACTTGAGCCGTTTTTCGTGGGTGTCGGTGTCTTCCACGATCTCGTTGCGCCTGTAGCGGATTCGGCCCTGGTATTCCCCTTTGACGATGTCGTTGAGGACGTAGGTCATCAGCCTCGTGTCTTTCACGATGTTCACGTTGGACCATACCGCACCGGTCAAAGGGTGGATCACCTGTTGCTTGCCGGCGGAGAGGGCCCTGTCCGTCCGGATATTGTTCGGGTCGTACTTGTGCTGTCTGTAGGAAACCTTGAGAATAACAGCCGGGTGGTCGCCTTCCAGGAGGAATCCGCCCTTGCGCAGTTGGCGGAGCTGTTCTTTCTGGCTCTTGTCTAGCCGAACGAGCGCGGTTTTTTCCAATTGGGGGTACTGGGTGCACTCGGGCGTTGTATAGAGCGTGGTGAGGGTGCGGTCCGATTCGCCGAGGACACGGATCAGAAAGTCTTCCCCCATTTTGAAGAGCCGTCTGGCGAAGAGGGCGGCTGAGGTTCTGCGCTCCGAGGCGATAGGGAAGCCGTAGAGCTCCATCAGGAACTGATAGACGAAATAGCGGTTCACCTCGTAGAGTTTGTTGTCTCCGGGCTTGAATTTGCCGATGCGCAGGCCGAAGCGTTTGAGCTCGGAGTCGAGGTCCGAAGGAAAAGAGGCGTAAACCCCCGAGAGGTAGAATTCGCCTGCGGCGTTCTTGGCCATGACATGGCCACGGTCCATGTGAAGGATATAGGGCAAAAGCTGGGCATAGTTCTGGATCTCGGTGATTCGCTCTCCCTCGAGATCCTTCCTGACCCTGTCCTGGAAGTGCTTGGGCAGTCTGCTCTGGAGGATGGACTTGTTGTATTGGATAATGCCCGGCTCGAAGGCGGAGGCGGGGCCGTTGATATTGCGCAGGGCGTCCTCAACGCAGTGCAGGAGGTCGAATTGAAAGATTTCCTGGAAGTAATTGACAGGCCTGTCCAGCACCACGAGGCTGAATCCGGAAAGGGAGGGATACTCGTAGAGATTGGAATCGAAGGAGGGCAAGAGCTCCTGCGGTGTGACCAAGGGATAATTGGGGACTTCGAAGTAGGGCTTGAGCAAGCAGTGCTTGATGTGAATGATGTCCAGGTACTGCTTCAGGTTTTCTAAAACGCTGAAGGAGGTGGGGAAAGCGAGTTTGGTCCTCTGCTTCCAGAGATAGCCCGGAGCTTGCGTGAACGCGTCTTGCCAGGAAAAGGGCATTCTACCTTGGGGGATTGAGATGTTAAACTGATCGACTTGCGGAAAAAAAGGGTGTTCTCTTCAAGTGTATACGGGGTTTTCGAGGTTGTGGAATAGAGCTGAAGGAACGGCAAGCCACAGCGAGTAGTTCCCTAAGCCTCATGATTTCCTGTCGACAAGTCAGGCTGATACTTAAGTGAAAAAATTATACCTGAATCATCGTCGTTTGGCAAATCAAGCGTGTTCTTGCTAAGCAACCTTTCAGGCTATTTGTTGCCCGAGCGAGGGTGTGTTTTGTCGTAGAGGCGGGTCAGGCGGGTCAGGCTCAGGTGGGTATATCGCTGGGTGGAGGAAAGCCTGGAGTGGCCCAAAAGCTCTTGTACGGAGCGCAGATCGGCTCCGCCCTCAAGGAGGTGCGTGGCAAAACTGTGCCTCAAGGTGTGAGGGCTGATGGATTCCTGGACGCCAGCGGATTGCGCGAGTTGCGCTATGATGCGGTTGGCCTGGCGCCGTTGCAACCGCTTGCCCCTTTGGCCCAGGAAAAGGGCGGCTTCCCCGGGGGTTGGCCTAAAGGCCTGTCTGACCTCCAGATAGGCGCGCAGACGAGAAAGGCTCTTCTCGGTCAAGGGCACGATGCGCTGTTTGTTCCCCTTGCCCCGGACACGGAGGATCCCCTTTCCCGGTTCGAGGTCGCCCAACTCGAGCCCAAGGGCTTCGCTGACGCGCAGCCCCGAGCCGTAGAGGAGCTCGGCCAGAGCCAAATCGCGGCGGTTTCGCGGATCCAGCTCCTGATCCCTTTCCAGCAGGGCCTGGGCCTGCTCCGGATTGAGGAAACGGGGATGCTCTTGCTTTTGGCGGGGATTGGAAACGCCCTGGCTCGGGTCATCCTCGATAAGGCCCGTGCGCAGGCAGTAGCGGAAAAAGCTGCGCAGGCTGGCCAGCTTGCGGGCGATTGAGCGGCGGCTCAGGCCTCTGCGATGCAGCTCGCGGACAAATCCGTAGAGGTGTCTGCGGTGTATACGATCCGGGCGCTCAAGGTCGAATTCCTCACGTTGGAGAAGGTGTGCGCGGAATTGGGCGAGGTCCGTGCTATAGGCGGCGACACTGGATTGGGAGAGTCCTTTCTGGGCCGAAAGGAAGTCCAGAAAGGACCGGACCGGGCCGGGCTTGTCCTGAGTGATATCAGAGGACATGGTACCTCTCATTTTTTCCGTCGTCTCGGTCTTTCAGTGACCGTCATGGCATACATGAGGCTTGGAGCTAGCGAAGCAGGGTGTAGTGCATTCCATCCTCACGGCTGACAACGCCCTTGAGCTCGAGACTGAGCAGGATCTGGCTGGTACGGCCGCTTTCCCAGTTCAGATTCCGGGTCAGGGTATCGATATGCTGAGGCTCTCCGGAAGGCATGGTCCGGACGAGCTCGGCTTCCCGATCCGAGAGATCCGCGGATCCCGGTGTTTGGGAAGGCTCCTTTTCCGGCTCGGGCTCGGGAGCTGATTGGTCGCCCGGTCCCCATTCCTGCAGCATGGGGCGAAGCTCCCGGAGAATGTCCCCGGCGGAGCGCGTGAGGACGGCACCCCGCTTGATCAAGACATTGCATCCGCTGAAGGAGCTTTGTTTGGGCGAGCCAGGGACGGCAAAGACCTCCCTGTTCTGGTCCAGGGCGTAGCGAGCCGTGATGAGGCTCCCGCTGTTTGGAGTGGCTTCGGCAACGAGCACTCCCAGGGAGAGGCCGCTGATAATCCGGTTTCTGCGGGGGAAATTGTGCGCATCGGGTTGCGTTCCGGGGCAGAACTCGGTCAGGATGAGCCCTTTTGCGCGCATCTTTTGCCACAGGTCCTTGTTGCGGGCCGGGTAGATCAGATCCGGACCCGTGCCCAGTACTGCCGCGGTGCCACCGAGCTCATCCAAAGCGCTCTGATGGGCGGTACGGTCGATCCCCCAGGCGAATCCGGAAACTATGCAGATCCCGCTGGAGGCGAGCTCTCGGCAGATGTCCCTGGTGATCTGGGCCCCCTGGCCGCTCAGATCCCTGGCACCGACGACAGCCAAACAGGGGCCGTGCACCAGATCCGTATTTCCAATGCAATAGAGATATTGCGGCGGATCCGTGATTTGGCGGAGGCGCTCCGGATAATGGGGGTCCGAGTAGGGCAGAACAGCCACTTGTTCGCGCTCGGCGTGTTCCCATTCCTTTAGAGCCCTGTCACGCCACTTTTCTTGCCGGAAATTGTCTGCTACATTGCGATCCGCTATTCCCTGGGCCACCCAGTCCGAGGCGTCAATTGCCGCGCCTTGGGCAGTGCCGTAGTGATCGACAAGGCGCTTGCATCCCGACGGACCCAGGCCGGGTGTATGGGCCAGCATCAAGCAGGCCCAGAACTCTGCTCTCATGGATTGATGCCTCGTTTCCGCCACGCCGCTTTCCTCACGGTGAAGTCGCAGGACCGCCAATCGAAAATGTCTGCACAATCATATTGGAAATGGCGTATTTTTTCAACGAGGGACCTTTGCGCATCCGAGGCAAGGGCCCGGATATCGGATGAGCGAATGGAGTGCTTGCATGGAGGCGACGACTTTGGGGCTGATAGCGTACCTTGGACTGGTGGCTCTCGCGGGAAGCCTCGTGACAGGAACGATGGTCTCGGCCTTTGCCGCGGAGGTGGCGTACGGGCTGGGGCGGGGAAAGTTCCGGGACAAGTTCGGCCAGCAAGCCGCTGCCATGGGGCCCAAGGTTTTGCTTCTCCTTTGGCTCCTTGTGGCTCCGCCGATCGCCTGGGGTCTGAGCTTGGCGGATGATCCGCTGGGCCTTGCCCTGAGCCCGTGGGGAAGGGTCCTCAAGATGACCCTGGCACCGCTGTTGGCGGGCTGGCTGGGCATGACGGTCTACTCCGGATCCTGGGTGGCGCTTCGTCGCAGCAAGTGGCTGCATCGACTATTGGGCGGAGCGAGCCTGCTCGGCCTCCTTGCGGGGCTGTATACCTGCCTCAATATCGGAGCGGCCTGGATGCTCACAGACGAGACAACTGCGTCCTCCCTCTGGGAGATGATCTGGCTTCCGGCCTCATGGGGCGTCTGGTCCGCCTGGGCGGCACTCGTCGGGAACGGCGTCGGCGCTGCGGGTGTCCTGGGAATGGGCTATCTCGTCCTGCGCAGGAACAAGGACGATTTCGGCAGGGACTACTACCGTTTCGCCCTGGCCCGAGCGGCGCGCTGGGGGCTGGTCCTGCTGCTGCCTGTCCTGATAGCGGCCGCATGGCTCGGGTTCCGCGGAGTGACCTGGACGCCGGTTCTCACGGCTTCGCTGGCAGTCGTCGCGATAGCCGTGCTTGCTCTCCTCTGGCTCAGCGCGCGGGTCATGCGGAGTCGGCATCCGCTCCGGCTCAAGGGCGAGATCATCGCCGCCTGCCTGCTGGTCTGGATTCTGGATGCGGCGCTGGTATATGCCGTTCTGGTCACAGCGGGGGTGCAGCTGGGGGCTGTCTCAGGTGTCCTCTGAAGGCCGGAGCACATCGGCAAGAATGGCTGCGATGAGGGCAGGCGCGTAGGAAAAGGCGATGATCATGGCGTTGGTCAAATCCACGGGGGTGAAGGAGCCAAGCATCTCCAAAAATCCTTCGCGCAGATAGACGGAGACGGCAGCAACCGCGAAGGACAGGGTCACGAATATCGCCCAGGCCGCGGCAAAGATTTTCAGGACTTTTGTCAGGCGGGCCATAAGTACGGGCTCGCAATGCGCGTTTGGATCAGGGGGTTAGCAGAGCGCACAGCCCGGCCTCAGTCCTGTTGCCCGGAGAACAGGTCCTGGATAATCCCCTGGATCCGATTCGCTTCGGAGCGTGGTTCGGCAGCCGCGGTAATGGGACGGCCCACGACGATATAGTCCGCTCCCCGGCGGAAGGCCTCCTCCACATTCACGGCTCGCTTCTGGTCGTCCGCGCTGTCGTTGTGTCCCGGACGGATTCCCGGGGTGACGATCAAAAAGCGCTCACCGAGCTCGCTGCGCAGCTCCGCCGCCTCGAGCCCGGAGGAGATGACCCCGTCGCAGCCCGCCTCCAGGGCCCTGCGCGCTCTGGACAGGACAACCTCCCTGATGTCCGCCCGGAAGCCGAGGTCCTCCATGTCGCCCTGATCCAGGCTGGTCAGCGCTGTCACGGCCAGGATGCCCACATCGTGCTTCTCCCGCGCACCGGCCCGGAGCATCGCGTCGTTGCCGTGGATCGTGGCGAAAGAGGCCCCTATGTGCCGGAGCTGACGCACGGCCGAGGCCACGGTCTCGGGGACGTCGAAGAACTTGAGGTCCACGAAGATTTTTTTGCCCTGATCCCTGAGCCAACGGGCCAGCTCGAAGTACCCGCCGGCCATAAACAGCTCCAGGCCGATCTTGTAGAAGCACACGCTGTCCCCGAGCTGTCGCACCAGCTCGCGGGCGCGCTCCGTGTCCGGGACGTCCAGGGCGACGATGAGGCGCTCCCGGCTGGGAATGGGCTTTTGTCACAGAAAGCTGTTCGACTCGTCAGGCATGTCAGGGCTCCGGGGCTGTAAGAGTCATTTTTCCCTTCTTTACTGGCATGGAAGGGAAGTGGGCGGAGACAGAAAAAGGATCTGCGCAAGCCGACCCGCGAGGGAAACGGTGTCCGAGGCGGGAGGCGAGCCGGCACGGATAACTCGGCCTGCGGGGCTTTGCATTTCCCGGGGGCCGGAATTTTTTGCAGTATTTTTGTAAGTCGAGGATGACATGACGGCGGAACAGAGCTCTGTTCAAGCCGATCCGGTCAACTCGGAAAAAATCAAAATTCCGGGGAAAGGTCAAGCCTTGGATGGGTAGTGAACACTGCGGATTAGGGCTTGGGGGTTGAAGACCTCATGGATCACAACAGAGGGGACGAGGATTTCCCGACCTTTGTCAGGTAAGGCTCATACGCCGCAGCTTGCTTGCCGTCGGTGAACCATTCCAGCCAATCCCAGGAGTCGACTCCACGCCTCAGTACCGATCCCTTTTGTCCCTGTAGCCGGAGATATTCGCATCCCGGGCTATGCCCCGGAGGGCGTCGAGCGGGACCTGGGGCATGAGGATGATCATGCCGTCCTTCTCCAGAACAGTCAGCTTTTGTCGGGGCTGGAGCTTGAGGCGCTCCCGGATGGCCCTGGGGAGGGCAATCCGGTATTTGCTGGAGATGGTAACTTCCACATTCCTTCTCCATTTTTGCTGTCGATCAGTATCGATTACAAAATTGGAAAGCAGAGGACTGCTGTGCCAGGGATTCCTTGCGCGGTTACATATGATGCCATTTCGCGCTTAGGTAGTCGCCTGAATCCGTGAAGATCCCTCCTCAATAGCGGTTTGCTGTACCATTGAGGAGTTTGTAAACAGGAAAACAAGAATGTTTGTAGGATTGTCGACATGATGATTCAAGGATAGGTATGATATCCTACACATTTTGGTTAGATGGAAAGACAGGACTAATAGTTGTAAGCTACATCAATCACTCCGAATCAATCTCTTGCAAAACCTGAATAAACCTTTCCACCAGATCCGGATCGAACTGTGTCCCTGCGCAGCGCCGTAGTTCCGCGATCGCGTCTTCCCGGCTCATGGTTCTGCGGTAGGGCCGCTCGCTGGTCATGGCGTCATAGGCGTCGGCAATGGCCAGGATGCGGCTCTCCAGAGGGATGTCCTCTCCGGTCAGGCCCAGGGGATAGCCCCCGCCGTCCCAGTGCTCGTGGTGCTTGAGTATCAGATCCGCTATTGGTTTCAGGTCAGGAACAGAGGAAGCGATTCTGTGGCCTATCTCGCAGTGCTGGCGCATTTGCTGCCATTCCTCCTCAGTCAAGGCCCCCTGCTTGAACAGGATAGAGTCGGGTATTCCCACCTTGCCCAGATCGTGGAAGCGTGCGAGCAGAGACAGATCGTTAATAATTTCTAGGGAATAGCCCAGGGAGCGGGCAAGTGAGGCAGCTAGCTCCTGCAGGCGGTCGCAATGGCCCTCGGTGTCGAAGTCCCTGGCCTGCATGGTCTTGGTTAGGGCTTGCAGGATGGCGCTGCGCGGACTCCTTTCCTGCTGGATCTTCTCCCGATACATCAAGTCGTCCGCCTCTCGGAAAAGGGCCTGCAGGTCGACTGTCGTATCGCTCACAGCGTGACCCAGTGACAAGGCCAGAGGCAGCTCCGGCTCGGTGCTGTTGTATTCCTGCACAGCCCCTCGCAGGCGCTGCAGCATTCGTTCCACTGTCTCCGGTCCGGTCTGCGGGAGCAACACCGCGAACTCGTCCCCTCCGATCCGGGCGACTATGTCGCTATAGCGAAAGTTTTGCCGCAGTATCTCTGCGGCTTGTATGATCATCCTGTCGCCGGCCTGGTGTCCCATGAGGTCGTTTATAAGCTTCAACCCGTCCAGGTCGCAGACGATGATCCCCAAAGGAGAGTACCGTCCGTCGGAGAGCCGCTCCATCTCCGCCTCGAAGAAATTACGGTTGTAGAGGCCGGTCAGGGAGTCGTAGATGCTCATCTCCTCCAGCTTTTGCTGGACCTTCTTCCACTCGGTGAGGTCGCGGAGGATGTTGATGCTTCCCAGCAGCTTGTTTTCAGCGTCGTAGATCATGCTGACGGACATGGAGCAGGGGATCTCGCGGCCGTCTTTCGCCAGTAAGGGGAT
>CAYNCR010000113.1:0-8563 GCA_964395575.1 uncultured Desulfohalobiaceae bacterium | reverse complement strand
TGGCCACGGTCATGGCTCCGGACATGGTGGCCACCACATGGCACTCCGGGTCCTGGACCATGGCCTGCAGCACATCCAGGGCCTCGCCCAGCTTCCGGCCTCCGAAGGCGGTTTGGGACATGGCCCCGAGCAGCTGGTCCACATCATCGATCTGATCCGGATCCAGAGCCTGCAGCGGCGTCAGTCCCAGCTCGTCCGGATCCGCCATTTGCTCGACTTTGCGCGGCTGATTCTGCTTATCCATAGCGTCCTTTTCCGGACCCTGAGTCATACGCCCTCACCTCCTCGTCCCACGCCTGCGAAACGGGCTACCCGGTATACCCCGGCTCAAGGCAGAAGGCACAGGTCAAAATTCTGTTGATGCACTGCACGGCAACGGATTCTGAGACCACTCCGCAGGAGGGAAGGGGGGCGAGCTCGCAAAAGTCCATCCCCACCAGCTGCACATCCGGCAAGAGCTGGGCCCAGAGGGCCTGCACCCAAGCGTAGGGGAGCCCATTGGGCTCGGGAGTGCCCGTCCCCGGCATGAGGGAGGGATCCAGGGCATCCGAATCGAAGGAAATGTACACCGGCCTGTTCCCCACGAACGCCTTGATCCGCTCCGCCGCCTCCGTCGGAGAGGGGAGACTGAATCCGAAGAGAGCCAGAATGTCCCTGTCCATCCGTGAGCGGATCAATTCGGACTCTTCCCGACAGAGGCTCCTGATGCCCACCTGGACCAGCGGCACGCCCCAGTCCCTGAGCCTGGCCATCACGCATGCGTGGGAATACTGGCTTCCCTGGAATTCGGGGCGCAGGTCCGCGTGCGCGTCGAGCTGGAGGACCACCAGATCCGGGTATTGCTCCAAATAAGCCATAATGGGGGGCAGGGCCACGCTGTGCTCCCCGCCCAGGGTGAGCAGGAACTGTTCACCGCAATCGCAGTGTTGGCGAAGGAGCTGCCGCATCTCCGCCTGCACTCCCGAGGGTCCCGAGACCGGGGCGTGGAAGACGGGAAGGTTCCGGAAACGAAGCCCGTCCGCGAGATCCACTCCGAGCTCCTCGTCCCAGGTCTCGATCTCGTAGCTCGCTTCCATAATGGCTTGAGGGCCGTTGCGGGTCCCCTTGGCGAAACTGGCCGTCCCTTCATAGGGCACCGGCCAGACAAGTATCTCCTTGTCCCCGCCATGGGGAAGGTCCAGATAGGAAGCCTGCATGGTTCTCGTCCCCGCCCTTTCCTTGCTGGGCAAAAATGTTTTCTTCCGTTTCTCGCCGCTGCCCGGATGCACCGGATCAGCTCGGCACGAACACCGCCGCGGAGATGGTTGTGGTCCAAAGCCCGGCAACACCGCGGGTTACACACGGAGCGGAGGTGGAATCGATGATCGCGCCGCTCATAAGATAAATTTCCCGCCGTTCGTCGTAGTCCTTGTCCGGATCGAAGTCGATCCCCAGGGTGGTGGCCAGCATGGTGGAGGCCAAGTCCTCGGCGAAATCCCCGATTTCCTGTTCTTCCGCTCCGAAGGCGTGGTGCTCGGAGATATACCCGTAGTGGCTCTCGTCCGCCGGGAAGGCCATTCCCACGGCCGATCCCACGAGACGGCCCTTTTCGTTGGTGGCGTTCTTGGCCATGACGCAGTAGGTGATCTGTCCCGGATGGAGTTGCTCCACTCCCTCCTCGAGCTCTATGATGCGACACTGGGGCGGAAATATACTCGATACGTAGACCAGGTTCAGCTTCTCGATCTTCGCGTCCCTCAAGGCAAGCTCGAAGGACTGCAGCTTGTTCTTGTGCCTGCCGATGCCCCTGGTGAAAAACGCCTGGCTCGGTACAAAGGTCATGAGGCAATCTCCTGCTCACGGACCGAAACGTGTCGGCCCCTTGATCTGCTGACTTTTTGGATCAGATCGTGCGTTACTCCATCTTGGCCTTATCCCGGAGGAAAGGAGTGCCCAAGCCGTACCCCTTAAGGCGCTGCTTGAAGCTTTCCGTCTCCTGCGGCCCGCCGGTGAACCGGACATGGATCCTGTACCAGGTCACCCCGTCCTTGCGCACCTCTCGGAGATTCACACGCATCCCTTTTTCCTTCAGCTCCCGGACCACTTTCCGGGCCTTGTCCTCTGCCTGCAACGCCGCCACCTGATAGCGGTACTCATAGCGCTCTTCGGCCCGGGTCTGCTGTCCCGTCTGCCGATTATCCCCCACGCTACGAGCCTGCTCGGCCTTTTGCCCGTTCCGGCTTTCTGGGACTTGCGCCTCTTTTCCTCCCTGACTCAGAGAGTTGATGAATCCGAGCTCTTCGGCGTGGAGCGGCTCGCCGCGCTGAGACTGGGGGCTTGGCGTCTGCCCCCGCTCCTGTTGGGGCACAACACGAGACAAAGCCGGAACGAGCGTCTCCGGGTAATAGCCGCGCCCGATGATCACGCCGAAAATAAAGGCCCAGACCAAAGCGATCCCGGTCAAAACGAGGGTCGAGATCAAGCCGGACCACCCGAAGGTGAGCGTAAAACGCCTTCCGCCCTGTTTTTTTCCGGACGTGCTCTTTTTCTTCGTTTTCGTCGCGGCCATAGAGCGCTCACATTGCTTCCGGAGCCCGAACGCCCAGAAGGGCCAGCCCGTTGCGAAGCACCTGGGCGACCCCGCTGAGCAGGGTCAATCTGGCCCGGCAGAGCTCCCGCTCCTCGTCGTCCGGAATGAGCACCGGATACTTATTGTAGTAGCTGTGGAACGCTCCGGCCAGATCGCGCAGATAAAAGCTCAGATGGTGCGGGGACAGGGTGCGAGCGGCCCCCTGCAGCATCTCCGAAAAGCGATCCAGGCGCTTGAGGATGTCCAGCTCCTCCTTGGCCTCGAGCCCGTCGAGTGCCATGGCCCGCTCTTCCTCCCCGATATAGCCCCTTTCCCGGGCCTTCTTGAACACGGAACAGATGCGGGCATGGGCGTACTGGACGTAATAGACCGGGTTGTCCATGTTCTGCTTTTTGACCAGGTCCAGGTCAAAGTCCAGGTGGCTGTCGCTCTTGTGACTCAGAAAGATGAATCGGGCGGCATCCGTTCCCACCTCGCGGCAGACCTCGGCCAGAGTAACGAACTCCCCGGCCCGGGTGGACATGGAAACGTATTCCCCGTCGCGCAGCAGGTTGACCATCTGCACCAGCAACAGCCGCAGGTCGTCCCTGTTCCGTCCCAGTGCCTGGACCGCGGCCTGCATCCGCGGAATGTATCCATGGTGGTCCGCTCCCCAGACGTTGATGAGGCGATCGTACCCGCGTGCAAGCTTGTCCGCGTGGTAAGCGATGTCAGCCGCGAAGTAGGTCAGCTCCCCGTCGGACTTGCGCAGCACCCGATCCTTGTCATCGCCGTATCGGGTGCTTTCGAACCACAGGGCCTCCTCGCTTTCATAGACCAGACCCTGCTGCCGCAGCGAATCCAGCGTCCTTTCCACCCCGCCCTCTTCGGTGAGGCTGCTCTCGCGGAACCAGATGGCGTGCTCCGCCCCGAACTCCCGCAAATCGGACCGAATCTGCTCCAGAATGCGCTTGAGCCCGTACTGGGCGCACTCGGCCTCGGCTCGTTCTTCATCCAGATGCAGGAGCTCATTGCTGTGCCGAATGAACAGCTCGCCGGCCAGATGCCGGATGTATTCCCCCTGATAGCATTCCCGGGGCAGGGGATCCGCATGCTCTCCGCAGATCTCTTTGTAGCGGAGAAGGATGCTCCGGCCCAGGAGCTGGATCTGGCGTCCGGAGTCGTTGACGTAGTATTCCGTGTCCACGTCGTGCCCAGTGAACCGCAGGATCCGGGCCAGGCTGTCCCCTACCGCCGCCCCGCGGCCGTGGCCGATGTGCAGGGGGCCGGTGGGGTTGGCCGAAACGTACTCCAGGAGCACGCGCTCGCCCTCTCCCGCGCTGGAGGCGCCGAAGCGGTCTCCCTGCTCGAGGACGTCGGAAAGCACCTGATGCCAGAACGCCGGCTTGAAGAAGAAATTGAGAAATCCCGGTCCCGCGACCTCGACCCGATCCAGATACGGATCATCGACAACGTGTTCCTGGAGCGTCTGGGCCAGATCGCGGGGCTTTTGGCCCAGGGAGGAGGCGAGCACCAGGGCCGCGTTGCTGGCCATATCCCCGTGTTCCTCTTCCCTGGGCGGCTCCACCGAGGCCTTTTCCGGCCATTCCAGGCCCTCCCGCTGCAGGGCCCGCTGGAGCAGATCCTGGATGTGCTGCTTGGCGTGCATTATGAGCTGCGTCTCCCAGCGTCTCTTCTTTCGGAATTACAACCAGCGGCTAGCAGCCTGTTGAAAAAGTCTTTATCAGGCAGGGCGTTCTCGAATTTCAAGGGTCAAACGCAAAAAAGTTCAAGATCGAAGTTTACCGCACCTGCCCCGTAGCTCAGCCTTGTGATGCTACCTGGGTGAAACTTTCTAGTGTTTCACTGGGGTGTAGGGAGCCTCCATGCGAGCTTGAATCCCGCACCTATTTGTGAAGCCAAGTCAATCAGACGCTCGTTTGTCACCTCAAACAGGTGCGGGACAACGAAGCAATTGGAAGATAGGGGGCGCCCTGCTAGAGCTTGTCCGCGGAGTCGACACACTCCGCGTGCAAGGAGTCGGACTTGCCCAGAATCTGGGGCACCATCTTGGTCAGCACTCCCTTGGGACCGAATTCGAGCCAGCTTCGGACTCCCTGGTCCCATTGATCCCGTATGAGCTGGCTCCAGAGAACGGGGGAGACGATCTGCCGCTTCAAGAGATCCCGGATGCTTTCCGCGCTCCGCTCGGGTGTTGCGCTCACATTCATGTGGATAGGGATACGGGCGTCGTTCCAGTGCAGCCTGTCCATGAATCCGGCGAGCTCCTCGGCGGCCGGCTGCATGAGCGAGGAGTGGAAGGCTCCGCTTACAGGCAGGGGCACAGCCCGGCCGCGCCTCTCCTTGATCAGCTCCACCGCCGCGTCCACAGCGTTGACGGAGCCGCTGATCACCAGCTGCTGGGGCGTATTGTAGTTGGCCACGCACAGCTCGCCTCCGGCCCTGGCCTTGGCCTCGGCAACCACCTCTTCCACGCTGGCCTGATCCAGCTTTAGGGCTGCGGCCATCTTTCCGGGCTGTTCCGCTCCGGCCTCGGACATGAGGCGGCCGCGCAGGGCCACAAGCTGCAGCACCTCGTCGGGCCCCAGGGCTCCGGAGGCGGCCAAGGCGGGATATTCGCCCACACTGTGCCCCGCGAGATAGTCCGGAGACCCCTTGGAGGAGCAGAGCCACACCCCCAGGCCGACCACGGTCAAGGCGGGCTGCAGATAGCGCGTTTCGGCCATCGCCTCCTGGTCCCCGTCCCAGTAGATGTCCCTGAGCTCGGCGCCGGTTATGGACTCGGCCCTGTCCCAGAGCTGCATGACCTCCTTGTTGCCTTCGGCCATGTCCCGGCCCATCCCCTTTTCCTGGGAGCCCTGCCCCGGGAAGAGGACCGCCCAGGGGGTCGGGGTCGTGTTTGTCTCCGTCATAGATCGCTCCTGTATCCGCTCTGTCGCAATACGTTTATGTTGAGGCGTGCCTTGGACACAGACTCTCATACCGTCCACTTGGCCTCTGCGGCCCACACGCCCTGTCCTTTGGGGCCGGCGTCCGGCAGACCCCTTGTAACCGTTTCGCGGAATAAGGTAAAGGGTTGCCCATGCACGGAGATACACGGGGTGACCCTGTCACCGCCGACAAGATCATGAATGCGCTCCGGGACCACGCCAAGAGGTCCGTGGACCCCCGGCAGGCAGAGCAGCTGGCGATCTATCTCGATTGCCTGCTGCGCTGGAACCGTCGGATGAATCTGGTGAGCGCTGCGGATTGGGAAACCGCCCTGACCAAGCTGGTCCTGGACAGCTTTTTCCTCGCGGAGCTGCTGGACGAGATCCGTCCCGTACCGGAGCCCCGCGTCCTGGATATCGGCGCCGGTGCCGGCCTGCCGGGCATTCCCTACCGCATCCTGCGACACAGCGGAAGATATAGCATGCTCGAGCCGCGGGGCAAGCGCCAGAGCTTCCTCCGCTTCGTGCTCTCCCGCATCACTTTGCCCGCAACCGAAGCCGTGCAGGCCCGCCTGGAGGATTTGTCCCCGGAATCGAACCGGGCGGATGTGCTTCTGGGCCGTGGGGTAGCCCACTGGGGAAAATTCCTGGAGCTCGTTGAGCCCTACGGGACACGAGATGCCGTCGCCGTCGTCTTAAGCGGTTCGCCCTTTCCAAGCGGGGAAACACCTCCGGGCCGATGGCAACTCCTCCGGGAGACGCCCTACCGGACGAGCCCCGAGCTCGCGACGCGCTACTTCTGGGCGTTCTCGTCGTTCTCTCCGAAAAAGGCCCCCAGCTGAGAGTTCTTGAAGATGATCTTCGTCGCCGACTCGTCCGCGACCTCGCCCAGCTCCATGAGCATCTCCATGAAATCCAGGATCTCGTAGCGCCGCTCCTCCGGGGAATGCTCGAACTCCTCGGCGAGCTGTCCGGACTGGATATATTCCTTGAGCTGGGTGATGTATGTCTCGTCCAGTTTCATATATACGCTCCACTAGGCTGATAAAATCACCGGCATCGACCGAGCCTTTAACCCGGCGCCGGCACTCGTCGCACTCTAGCACTTCCTCGCCCGCGGCACAAATTGTGCCGTCCCGCTCTGCTTGACACAGACCAACCGCTCGCCTAGAATTTCTTTTCTTATGAAGCCGGGGTGGCGGAACTGGTAGACGCACGGGACTCAAAATCCCGCGGGCCTTTTGGTCCGTGCGGGTTCGACTCCCGCCCCCGGCACTGAAATGAAAAGGGTTTTTGGCATGAGACCAAAAACCCTTTTTTTGTGTACGCACACGGGGATAAAGTCCGACCACCTGACGGGCCTGTCGCTGTGCTTCCTCAGACAGGGCGACTAGCCGCCGAGTACGATGTGGCTACCGGTCCTGGAGTACGAGAGTCGTAGCTCAAAGGTCCGCTCCAGGAACAGGAGGAGCACAAGGGGGCAGACACTTAATTGGCATTTTTTTCTTCCGACCGGTAATCAGCCTGTCCCTCATCTGACGCTTTCTTTTGATTGAACTCCTGTTGACTTTTTGTGTATGGCGTAGTTACAGTGACCACATTCATTATACAATGCAGTCGCCTCAATAATACAAAACGATGAGCATCATGAAAACGACCACTGTAGGCATAAGAGAAGCCAAGGCGCACCTCAGTAAATACTTGAAAATTGTAGGGCAGGGAGCCGAGGTTATCCTGACCGACCGTGGGGTACCGGTGGGCAAGATTGTTCCTCTCCGCCCCGAGGAACGATCGCTTGCGCAACGGCTAAGCAAGCTTGAAGCAGAAGGTGTCCTTGGCCGTCAACCAGATCTGAACCGACGAAAACAAACCCGTCAATTTCCGCTGGCCGTACCGAACTGTTCAGCCCAACGTTTCCTGCAGGAGGATCGGGAGCATGGCTGAAGCCGTCGTTGTTTTATACTGGGATACTTCCGCTTTGCTTTCTTATTTATTTGTCGATTCACACAGCGCAATTGCCCAAAAATGGGCGGCAACCGATGGGCACCATCTCCTCTCGTCCCTTGCCCATGCTGAAGCCTGCGCGGTAGTTGCTAGGATGACCCGAGAGGCAATCATTGATGAAACCGATGCGAATACAGCTCGAGCAACCGTGCAAAACGGCTTGTGGCGGCAACTTAACGGCCTGCCCGACCGGGACACAGTTTCCTTGCTTGCCCAAAAGTGGGCACTGCGGGGCGCTGACCTCTGGCACCTGGCCATGCCGGTCACCTTGCGAGTGGAACTGCCGGAGCTAAAGCTCATTAGCTTTGATGTAAAGCTCAACAAGGCGGCAACCGGCGAAGGTCTGGTGTGTAATGAGAGCCTGTGGTAGGATCCTTTATTCTTTGACGAGCACAAGACGACAGACACATAACCTACAATCTGGAATGACAAGGGTTTTTGGCATGAGACCAAAAACCCTTTTTTGTGTACGCACTCGAGGATAGAGTCCGACCACCTGAATGGCCTGCCGCTGTGTTTCCTCCGACAGGGCGGCTATGCCGTCCAGCACAATGTGTCTACCGATCCTGGAGTAAGAGAGTCGTAGCTCAAGGGTCCGCTTCAAGAACAGGAGTGTGTCGAAGGGCTTGCGGGTGAGCATATAGTGACCTTATCCGCGTAGAACCCGATCTGGAATCCTTCTTATAGGCTTGAAATCGTGTACAATCTGTGCTTTTCTGCCCATAATGCTACCTCAGAATCGCTGGCTTTAACTCGGAGGTCTCTCGCCTTGCGATACAAGCCGATCCCTTTCCTGTCACTCGCCTGCCAGTTTTTGCTCCCCAATGTCACCTTTGCTTGGCAAGGCAAGGTTGTCGAAGTCACCGATGGCGATACCCTGACAGGGTAAAGAAGTAATCGAGTGGTCGATGTCCGGCTTTACGGAAATGAGGATGGGAGGCGTGCGAGAGCTTGCCTTGAGGCGACTAATATCTGTTGTAGCCTTCAATGGCAGCCTGCGCGGGATATGGCACGTAAGATGCTTTTTGTTGATACATCTGAACCATTAGAGGCTTTGGTT
>CAYNCR010000112.1:0-8600 GCA_964395575.1 uncultured Desulfohalobiaceae bacterium | reverse complement strand
CTTTTTGAATCTTGAACCTCCGACTCTGGATTTTCTAACGTCCGGCACTCACTTTATTGATGCTTGCCAAATTATGTCTGATTCTGGAAGAAAGTGAGTGCCGGACGAAGAAAATCGAACAGAGTCTACGCTGGATAGATTCAAAAAACCCCGCGAACATTTACGCTGAATCCAGGGAGGTGCTGAATAGTTACAATTTCCTTAGAATGTGAGCTTATAACCGATAAATATAGAGCCTTCGTCGTAGGTTCTTTCCCGCCCCCTCTTTTCCATGTCCGCCTCGCGATAGCGGTATCCCGCCGTGATTCCGGAGTTCTGAAGGACGTTGAAATCGAAGTTAGTGCGCAAGGACCAGTAGTTTTCCGTTTCATCAAAGCTCATGGGCTTGGGGGATACCGTAAGCTGATTTTCCCAGACTACGGGGAAGGGAAGGGCGTCGCGAAGGAGGGTGTAGTTCGCCTTGGCCGTGAACCCGACGTGGCTGAGGTTGGGATCCTTAGGCAGGGCGGTGAGTTCACCGTATTCACCCCTGAATCCGATATAGCATTCCAGATCTCTGGTTAGGGCGTTGCCCAGCATGACTTCGGCCCCGGCAATGCGATATTCGTCCTCGTTATAGATCGCGTCGTACCCCACACTCAATATGTTCGTGCGCACGGGGTATTCCAGCTGAATACCACCCTGGACGGTCTCGTGGTTGACATTGAGCTCGACAGTGGTCTCAGTGGCGGAATGCGTAACCGGCGCAACCAGAAACAGAAACAGAACAGCGACGAGAGCTGTGAGGGCTTTTCGGGTCATTGGTGTGTCCTCCGTGATCGTTACAGGGTGCATGTGTTTCTTGCAGCAGCCATGATCAGTCAAGGCGTTGCAGGGGTCGGAAAAAGGGATTCGGATGCCTGTCTCTGTGCTTTCCAGATTACTTGAATGGCTGGGAAGGAGCAATCCATCATTCATACCGAGCTCCAGAGAAGAAATCCGGGAAACAACACAAAGAATGAAAAACATCCAATATCCCGGAAAGGCAATGATTTCCTTCCGAGATCGGTGCTCAAGCTATTGTCTGGAAGGGGGGTATGTCAAACGTTTCACTTGCCGAAGTGCGATTATTTCGGATTGCAACCTTACGGGACAAGGGATAGTCTTCTCTGGAGAGGTTTGAGGGGGAAGTTGACGCAAAAGTGTGTCAATTGGCATCCATTTTCGGATCTTTTGCCAACGTTCCAAGAAATGGGGGTTTGTGTTCCCCCATCTTTATGGTGCACTGTGCCCAGAAGCAATTCGGACCCGAAAACAAGGAGAACCGTTCTATGACCAAGGGGCTTATTTTCAGCGCAGCAGCATGTCTTTGTCTCCTGCTCCTGGCAGCACCGGCATCGGCACTTCCTCTATTGGACGGGGACGCCGGGGTGCGCTACTGGTCCGTCAAACCTTCCGGTGACCTCAGCTACGACGGCGACAATCTTGATCTGGAGGACAACCTGGATTTCGAGCGCGAAGGGGTGCCCAGCGTCTATGCCCGGGCCCATATCCCGCTGCTCATGCTCGAGGCCCGCTATACCCGACTGGATTATTCCGGCAACGGCAAGAATATTACTGCCGGCACCGATGAATTTGGGAGCATCACTCTCGATAACGATGCTTCCACTGAAGCCACGCTGGACATCCTCCACGGAGGGGCCATGTTCTCCGTGCCGCTCCCAGTGGTCGATCTGGGGCTCGGAGCGGGTGTGAGCTACCTTGATGCAGAGACTGAAATCAAGGTGAACGGCAACAAGGAGACGGCTACAGCCGAAGCCCCGCTCCCGGTGGCCAAGGCCCGCGCCGAGTTCTCTCCTCCCATCGTGGGCCTCGATTTTGCCGTTTCCGGAGAGGGTCTGGTGTATTCGGGGAACTCCTTTTACGACCTTCGAGGGACAGTTGGGTATACCCTGTGGGAATCCATGTTGGCCGGCCTCCGCGTGGAAGGGGGGTATCGCCACATCAGGGTTGATTTCGACGAGGAGGACCTGGTGCTGGACGCGAACTTTTCCGGCCCCTTTGCCGGGGTGAGCCTGAGCTTTTAGTTGTTGGTTATCAGTTATTGGGGATGCGTTAATGGTGATGAGGAAATTGTGGCGGGAGGCGATTGAGGCGAGGATTGGGGAAGAGACCGGTGCCCGGGTTATTGCCCCATGTTTCGCCTCGAAGAACAAAGAACACATCCCCAATAACGAATAACCGAGCCTTTCCAATAAAAAACCCGCCTCGAGGCGGGTTTTTTATTGGAAAGGCTTTGTCCCTCAGGCGGACCCGTTTTCGTCCTCCTTCAGGATGGCTCGAACCTCCTCTCCGGAGATCTCCTCCCGATCCTCCAGCAGGGCCGCAAGACGATCCAGGATAGGGCGTCTTTCGCGCAGCACCTGCATGGCCCGTTCGTACGCCTGCCGCAACATTTCCTCCACTTCCTCGTCCACTTCCTGGGCCGTCCGTTCGCTGATCTCCCGGGACTTGCCCAGCTGCTCCCCGAGAAAGACCTCTTTGCTCTGGCCGCCGGGGGCCATGTACTTGAAGCGTTCGCTCATACCCCATTCCTGGACCATGCTCCGGGCCATCAGGGTGGCGTTCTGCAGGTCGTTGGCCGCACCGCTGGTGGAGGTCTCGAAGACCAGGATCTCCGCGCAGCGGCCGCCCATCATTACCGCCAGGCGGTCCAGCATGTACTCCTTGCGGTAGATGTACTGTTCCTGCTCCGGAAACTGCTGGGTAGCGCCCATGGACTGGCTGCGGGGGATGATGGACACCTTGTGCACCGGATCGGAGTGGGGCAGGAGCGCGCCGACAATGGCGTGGCCGGACTCGTGGTAGGCGACCATCCGCTTCTCGTCTTCGGTCATGGTGAGGCCGTGGCGCTGCAGCCCCATCATCACCTTGTCCCGCGCTTCCTCGATGTCCACCCAGTGGATAACGTCCCTGTCCTGGCGTGCGGCGAGCAGGGCGGCTTCGTTGAGGAGGTTGCGCAGGTCCGCTCCGCTGAATCCTGGGGTCCCGCGGGCCAGGGCCTTGAGGTCCACATCCTCCCCAAGCTTTTTGTTCCGGGTATAAATTTCCACGATCTGTTCCCGGTCCGCGGTGGTGGGCAGGTCCACGGTGATCTTGCGGTCAAAGCGTCCGGGGCGGGAGATGGCGGGATCCAGGATGTCCGGTCTGTTCGTGGCGGTCATGACCACCACGTTTTCGTTGGGCTCGAAACCGTCCAGCTCGGAGAGGAGCTGGTTCAGGGTCTGCTCCCTCTCATCGTGGCCTCCGCCCAAACCGGCTCCGCGACGCCGGGCTATGGCGTCCATCTCGTCGATGAAGATGATGCTCGGCGCCTCCTTCTTGGCATCCTGAAAGAGGTTGCGCACTCGTTTGGCCCCGACGCCAACGAACATTTCCAGGAAATCGGATCCGGTGATGGAGAAGAAAGGCACTTCGGCTTCTCCGGCAACCGCACGGGCCAGGAGGGTCTTGCCCGTACCGGGGGGGCCGGCGAGCAGGATCCCCTTGGGGATCTCGCCTCCCATTTTCCGGATTCGTTCGGGATCCTTGAGGAAGCTCACCACTTCCTTGAGCTCCTGCTTGCCCGCTTCCGCCCCTGCGACCTCGTCGAAGGTGGTCTCCACCTCGCTCCGGTCATACATCCGGGCCTGGCTCTTGCCCACGGAGAAGATGCCCCCGCCGCCCTGGGACTGGAAGCGCCGGGTCTGGGCGTAGACTAGGCCCAGGATGATCAGAAGCGGGAGGAAGGAGATGATCCCGTACCAGAGCCAGGGGTCCCGGGTGGGCTCGGTGTTGATCACCACGTTCTTGGACTCCAGCAGGTTCATGAGCTCCTCGTCCCCGAAGCTGGGGAGATAGGTCTCGAACTCCGTGTACTGGATGTCGTCGCTTCCTTCCACCTTCTTGGTACCGGGGGACTTGAGGACTCCGGTAATCTGATCCCCCTGGACGGTGACCCGGGCCACATTGTCCGCTTCCACGTGGGCCCGAAAGTCGGAGTAGCCAATCTGGGTCTGGTTCCAGTTGGCCGGTACGAGCATCCAGACAAAGAGAAGGAGCAAAAGGATAGGAATAATCCAGGAACGGGGATTCTGGAAATTGTTCGCGGGTTGTTGCTGGGGTTGGGGATTCTGCTGATTGTTGCTCATCGCTCCACTTCCGGTTTTGGGGTGCTGTCGTGGGGTAATTGTCCGCTCGCGCTCGGTTCGTGCACCGTGAACCCACCACTGTATACCGAGCTCCGGTATTCGACAGGGTCCACGAAACAAGTCAACACTGTATACCAAAGAAGTCGGTTACGGAGCAAATCGAAATTTTCTCCGGGATGTTTCGACAGGAAATCGGGAGAAGGCGCAATGTTTGATACCCCCTGTGTTGACCGTCTGTCCGGAATCTGATATATTAAATACAAATTGGTTTGGGGGTATCCGTGTCCGTCAGTCTCAAGGTCATCGGTGTTGTGCTCGCTGCGGGGCGATCCACCAGGATGGGCCGAACCAAACAGCTCCTGGTCTATCGGGGCAGGCCGCTGCTGCAGCACGTGCTGGACAGCGCTGCACATGCTGTTCAGCTGGATCGCCTGCTCCTCCTTCTGGGGCACCGCGCCAGCGAAATCCGCGACAGCCTGGAGCTCCGCGGAGCGGATGTCTTCTCTGTCCCGGATTTCAGGCAGGGGCAGAGCGCCTCCATGCGGAGCGGCGTGGAGGAGGCTCAGCGGCTGGGGGCCAATGCCGTCCTGTTCCTCCTCGGGGATCAACCCCTGGTTTCCGCTGAGGTGATGGACAGTATCGCAGCGGCGTATCGCGAACACAGAGATCCGGTCGTCCTGCCCATCTGCGGAGGCAGGCGCGGCAATCCCGTTCTGATGGATGAGGGGCTCTTTCCGGAGCTGTTGGAAATTTCCGGCGACGTGGGCGGCAGGGCGATCCTGTCCCGTTACGAGGGAGCAATCCGGGAAGTGGAGGTCCGATGTCCGGGCATTCACACGGATGTGGACCACTGGGACGACTATGAGCGACTGCTTCACGAGGAGTGAGAGATGCAACTCGTTTCCGTCGAGGATGCCGTGGGCGAGCGGCTCGCCCACGACCTGACCCGGATCGTCCCGGGCCGGGTCAAGGAGGTTGCCTTTCGCCGGGGGCATGTCATCCTGGCGGATGATGTCCCGGATCTGCGGCGCATAGGCAAGGAACAGATCTATATTCTGGATTCGGATCACGCAGAGGTCCACGAGGACGAGGCCGCCCAGCAGATCGTGGGCTCCATCAGCGACGCGAATATGGAGTGGACCGGCCCCAGGGAGGGCAAGTGCAACGTGTTCGCGGCAAGCGACGGATTGCTCCGGATCGAGCCCGGAGCTCTGGAGCGGATCAATATGCTGGGTGACATCGCGGTCTCCACCCTGCATACGGACTTTCCCTGTCGGCGGGGACAGCTCGTCGCCTCGGCCCGCATTATCCCCCTGAGCATCGAGCAGAAGCGCCTGGATCGGGTGCAAGCCATAATCTCCGACTCAGGGCCGGTCATCAGCCTGCTCCCGTATAGGCGACTGCGGGTCGGCGCGGTGGTCACCGGCTCGGAGGTCTATTCCGGAATGATCCAGGACGGCTTTGCGGATCACGTGACCCCCAAGCTGGAAGCCTACGGAGCGATACTGCACAAGAAGATCGTTGTACCGGACAGCGCGGACGCCATTTCCGAAGCGATATCCGGCCTGAGGGAAATGGGGTGTGATCTGCTCCTGACCACGGGAGGCCTCTCCGTGGATCCCGACGACGTTACCAGGCAGGGCGTCCGGCAAAGCGGCGCGGAGATCGTGAGCTACGGCAGCCCGGTCATGCCCGGGGCAATGTTTTTGTACGCGGAGCTGGGGGACGTCCCGGTGCTGGGTCTGCCGGCCTGCGTGTTCTATTTTCCGGCAACCATTCTGGATTTGCTTTTGCCCAGGGTCCTCTGCGGAGAGAAGCTCACCGCCTCCGCCATAGCCCGCCTCGGGCACGGCGGGCTCTGTCTGCAGTGCGACAGCTGCCGGTTTCCGTGCTGCCAGTTCGGGAAGTAGGGGTGGCAGTTATCTGTTATTGGGTATGAGGGATGTGGTGAGAAAAAGAGTGAACAGCCAACCGCCCACTCCCTCCGGTCGCTCGACATGCGGGACTTCCCCGCGGCGGACAGTTGCCGCGGGGAAAGACATTGCCAAGCTGTGCTTGGCTGATTCTTTGTGCGTCTTGCCGAGGCGGAGCCGAGACTGAGCCCTGTGCCCCGCAACGGCCTGCGGGGCACAATTCGTGTCCCTCTTGTCCCCCAAGTCGAGTGAGCGCAAGCGAACGGGCGGTTATAAACTCTTGATAACCAACAACAAACAACGAACAATAAATATGGAATCCGTATACCATCGCATACTTCAAGAGCTGGATCGCGAGGGACGAGTGGTTCTCGCCAGAGTGGCGAGGCAGCACGGTTCCGCTCCGCGTTCCGTTGGAGCGTGGTGCCTCGTCGCGAGCGACGGCGGCCTGCACGGCTCCGTGGGAGGAGGCCTGCTCGAGGCCCGGGTAGCGGAAAGAGCCGGGCGGTTGCTGGATACCGGAGGGGCGGAGCTCCTCGCCTTCTCGCTCCGCGACGGGGACGCCGCCAGGAGCGGGATGGTCTGCGGCGGGGATGTGGATGTTCTTTTGGAGCGGATTACCATTGAAAGCGGGGGGAGGGAGGCCCTGGCCCGGGCCGGGGAATTGCAGGCTCGGGGCCGGACAGGGGTACAGTACAGCCTTGTTCCCGATCCGCAGTCCTCAGAGACGGGATCGGGACAGGGACTTTTGGACGACAGCGGCAAGAGTTGGGGGGATCTCCCCGTGCCGGAGGAGCTGCGCCGCTCCTTTTCCTCCCGGAGCGAGCCCGGGCTCGTGCGCATGCAGTCCGGGGACCTGTATTTCATCGATCCGGTGCGTCCCCGGTCCTCCCTGGTCATTTTCGGCGGCGGACACATCTCCATGCCCCTGGCCCGAATGGCCTCGGAGGTCCATTTCGGGATCACCGTGGTGGACGACCGCGAGGCCTTCGCCAACAGGGAGCGGTTTCCGGCTGCGCAGCGCGTTATCCGGACCCCTTTCGCTGAGGCCTTGGACAGGCTCCAGATCCACGAAAACACGTACCTGGCCATCGTCACCCGGGGCCATCTCTTCGATAGGGAGGTGCTGCGCGGGGCCCTGGACACTCAGGCCGCGTACGTGGGCATGATCGGCAGTCGGAGGAAGATCCGGACCCTGTTCGAGTCCCTCGAGGAGGAGGGATTTTCCAGGGAGCGGCTCGACGCGGTGCATACGCCCATCGGCCTGGATATCGGGGCCAAGACGCCCGAGGAGATCGCACTGAGCATCGCCGCGGAGCTGGTGCAGGTGCGTGCGGAGAGACAGCGGCATGCCTCGCGATAAGCAGCTGAACGAGCTGGTCCTGGTCCTCAAGGGTGGCGGAGAGATGGCCACAGGCGTGGCCTGCAGACTCTATCGAAGCGGCTTCCGGCGCATCGCCGTGCTCGAGGCGGACAATCCCGCTGCGGTGCGGCGCACGGTGGCCCTGAGCGAAGCGGTGTTCGTCGGGTCCTGGGAGGTTGAGGGCGTTGTGGCAGAGGCGGCGTCATCCGCGGACGAAGTGGACGAAATATGGAACAGGGGGCGGATCCCGGTGCTCGTTGATCCGCAATGGCAATCACTTTCCGTTCTCGGGCCGGATGTGGTCGTGGACGCCGTCCTGGCCAAGCGTAACCTGGGCACTCGCAAGACGGAAGCCCAGCTTGTGGTTGGACTTGGGCCCGGATTCACCGCTGGCGTGGACGTGCATCTCGCCGTGGAGACCAAGCGGGGCCACGATCTGGGCCGGGTGATCGAGCAGGGTAGCCCCGCCTCCAATACGGGCGTTCCCGGGGAGATCGCCGGATATGCCGGTGAACGGGTGCTGCGGGCTCCGCGAAAGGGCAGGCTCGCCGCGGAGCGCGCCATCGGGGATCCCGTGCAATCAGGGGATATTGTCGGCGCAGTTGAGGGACAGCCGGTCCGGGCTGCGGTCTCCGGAGTGGTGCGCGGCCTCTTGCGGGACGGCGCTCCTGTTCGGGAGGGGGCCAAGCTGGGAGACATCGATCCCAGAGGAGAGCGAGAGGCCTGCTTCACCATCTCCGACAAGGCCAGGGCCCTGGGAGGCGCCGTGCTGGAGGCGGTGCTCGGGCGGTTTAACGTTGCGGAGTAACGGCTTCCCCGTATCCCTGTTCCCAATTCTTTGCTCAGGATTTTCGGTTAACCGAATACATATTGCGGATTACAGATTTTTGTATGAAAATGTGGCCAACATGTTGAATTATTGAGGAATTACCGCGAGGCGAAGGCGGGTGGAGCGCTTCGCTGGGTTTCATAATACACCTTGGCTTTGTTGGTACCGCTCGAGGTGGAATTGATTCCCTCCAGTCATCATCATTCACACCATTTGAATTTTGCTTCACCGGAAGTGATCCGGGAATGTCGATGAGGTGTTGCGTATCCCATCATGTGAAACCCGGGATGAAACCCGCGCTTCAGCGTCCACCCGCCTTCGCCTCG
>CAYNCR010000111.1:0-8603 GCA_964395575.1 uncultured Desulfohalobiaceae bacterium | reverse complement strand
CGGTACCAACAAAGCCAAGGTGTATTATGAAACCCAGCGAAGCGCTCCACCCGCCATCGCCTCGCGGCAATTGCACAACAAATCAGCAAGTTAAAAAATATTTTCATACAAAAAATTGCTGCGTTGCTTCAAAAAGTTCAAACCGGGCGTCTTGCCTCTGCTGCAAAGCCCATCCATACCGCACACGCCTATGCATGAAATGTCCGTGGCCCAGAGCCTGATCGACATCATCGAAAGCGAGATGGACAAGAACGCGGTCACCACCCTGCAGGCGGTCAAGGTCAGGGCCGGACGGATCAACGCCATCGTTCCCGAAGCCCTGGAAATGGCCTTCCAATCCCTTACCGCGGGCACGGCCATGGAAGGGGCCCGCCTGGAGCTGGAAACAGTGCCCCTGGAGCTGGAGTGCGGGGCCTGCGGGGCCCGCTTCACCTCCGGGACCGAAGACACGCTTTTCCTGCACGCCGAATGCCCGGAATGCGGCCAGGAATTCGGCCACAGGATCGTGACCGGCAGGGAGCTCTCCATCGAGTATATTGAAGCCGATTGAGGACAAAACCATGCAGATTCAAGTCGTACGCAAGGTCCTGGAGCACAACGAGGAGACAGCCAAGCGGCTGCGGAACACATTCAGCCGCCACCGCACCCTGGTCCTCAATCTCATGAGCTCGCCGGGAGCCGGAAAGACCACTCTCTTGGAGGCGACGCTGGGGGCCCTGCAGCGCTCCTTCAACACCGCGGTTATCGAGGGCGACATCAGCACCACAAGGGATGCGGAACGTATCGCCGCCACGGGAGCGCAAACCCTGCAGATCAATACCGACGGGGCCTGCCACCTGGACAGCTCCATGGTGCTTCAGGCTTTGGAGCATCTCGATCTCTCCAGCCTGGACCTCCTGTTCATCGAGAATGTGGGCAACCTCGTCTGCCCCGCTGAGTTCGAGCTCGGCGAAGATGCCACCATTACGCTGCTCAGCATCCCCGAGGGCGACGACAAGCCGGAGAAATACCCCGGCATGTTCGCCAAGTCCCACGCCCTGATCCTGAACAAGACCGACCTGTTGCCCTATCTGACCTTCGACGTGGAACGGGCCAGGACAGCCGCCATGACCGTGAACAAGGATCTGGAATTCTTTGCCGTCTCCGCGGCGCAAGGAGACGGGCTGGAGGAATGGACCCAGTGGATCGCGGACAAGGTCCGGGACAAGAAGGCTAGCGGATGAGGCGGCCCGATCTGCTCCAATTTTCCTGACATTCCGGAAAAAGAAACCCCGGAGGGGCACATGCCCCGCCGGGGTTTTCTTAACAGGCCGCCCCCAAAATTCCAATTGCTGCGTTGTCCGGCACCTATTTGAGTTGACAAAAGGGCCTCTGGTTGACTTGTCTTCACAAATAGGTGCCGGATTCAAACTCTCACGTAGGAATAACTACGCCCCAGTGAAACAGAAGAAGGTTTCACGGGGTAAACTACGACCTTGCACTTGAAATTTTTGAACGGCCTGCCCTAAATGGACTTTTTCAACAGGCTGTTAATGTATTCCTGACTGGCAAATCCTCGGAAATCACGGATCCGAAGCCGGACAACCCATCGAATCGCCGATCAACTCACTCACCCACTCACTGACCAACTGATTCACCGACACACCGACTCACCGACACACTGACACACTGATTCACCGACACACCGCCGGGATCAGCGCCCCGCGCTCGTCTCCTGCAGCGCGCGCATGACCGCCGCGAAGTCCTCGTCCCCGTGGCCCAGATTCCAGGCCGTGGCGTAGGCAAGGGAAACGCCGTGACCCGTGGGAAGGCTCGCCCCGAGCTCGTACGCCGTGTTCAGAGCGAACCCCAGGTCCTTGCTCATGTGCTTGAGAGGGAACTGGGTGGGGTATTCCCCCTCACGGAGCATGGATTCCTTGACCTGGAAGAGCCCGCAGTTGAGCGGACCGGAGGTAACCACCTCCAGAAGGCTGTCCGTATCCAGGCCGCCCTGCCTGCCCAGATGGATCATCTCCGCCAGCCCTTCCATCATGGTCCCCAAGAGCAGGTTCACCGCCATCTTCATCATGGAGCCCTGGCCCACTGGACCGCAGTGCACCACCTTCTTCCCCATGACCTCGAAAAGCGGGCGCATGGCCTCCACATCCGCGCTTTCGCCGCCGGCCAGGACAACCAGGTTGCCCTCCTCGGCCGGCTTCTTGGATCCGGAAACCGGTGCGTCCACGTAGCGGCACCCCGAAGCCTTGAGGCGTTCGCCCAGCTCGCGGGCAAAGGCGGGCTGTATGGAGCTCATGTTGGTGAAGAGAGTGTTCGGTCCGAACTCGGCCGCGGCCCCGTTCTCGCCGAAAAGGGTTTCCTCAAGGGCCTCAGGGCCGGTGAGCATGGCGATGATCGTTCCGCAGCCCCGGCCCAGCTCTGCCGGGCTGTCCGCGACACGCGCTCCCATCTCCTCCAGCTCCCGGCATTTATCCCTGCTTCGGTTGTACACCGTCACGGAATAGCCCGCCCGGACCAGATTGGCAGCCATGGCCTGTCCCATTATGCCCATTCCGATGAAGCCGACTTCCTGCTGCATGGCCCATACCTCCTGCGTTTTCCCTGTTCGCCTAGAGGACCTGCCAGGTGTGGGACAGGGGAACCCCCTGCTCCTGAGCCCGATCCAGGGCCTGTTTGCCGCCCAGAACGGCCACCTCGCCACGCTCCTTCACGCTGTCCATAAGCTCCGCAAAGCTGCGGAAGTCCTGCTTGTCGGTAGCGAGGATCTCGTCCCGGATTCGCTGCCGCCTGGCGTGGTCGTCGCCCACGAGATAGCGGATAAGGGAAAGCATTCCCTTGGCGTCGGGCAGCCTGGGCCGGTCCAGATCGCCGACTGCACCGACAATGGCCTTGTTCAGCTCGGAATCGTTGATGTCCGCCTCGCGCAGGAACTGTGCCGTATTGTCGAAGACGCTCAGCGTGTCCGCGAGTTGAGGATCCCTGTAGGAAACAAAGCTCAGGACCCTGGAAAAGCGGTCCAACAGGCTGAAAGCCCCATAGGCCCCGCCCTGTACGCGTATCTTGTCCCAGAGCCAGGTGGTCCGCAGATAGCGGTTGATCACGTAGTGGGACCCGTGGAACTCGAACTCCGCTCTGGAGAAGCCCAGGGCCTTGCCCACGTAGTTCACCTGGGCCGGGAGGATCATGCCCTCGTGGCCTCGCTCGCACTGGGCCATCCAGGCCTTTTCCGGCTGCTTCTCGCTGGGAAGGGACGCCAGAAGCTCCTTCAGACCGGTCTTGGTTTCTTTCCATCCTGTCTGGTCCGCAGTAAGGTTGGCCAGTATCCCGCGGTTATTGATCAGGCTGCTCCAAACGCTCTGCAGATCCTCACGGACGGACTCCCAGTCGCTGTGGAGCTTATCCAGGAGGTAGCGCAGAAAGAGCAAATAACTGACTCCGCCGGTGTGCTCCCTGATCCAGTCCGCCAGATGGAAGCGCGCCCGCAGTCTCCGGTCCACGAAGCGATGGCCCGCGGGGATCAGGGCCTCTTCCACCTGCGCCTTCTCCTCCTGCAGGATCTGCAGGAAGCGATCCCTGTTGCCAAGATCCACCCTGTTCAGGCAATCCCCCATGATGCGCAGCAGATTGGGAACCTTGCCGCGCATAGCCTTGCCCCGCACCAGGAACTTGGCGCAGACATCGCCGCCGTCCTCCAGACCGGAGACGAATGTTTCCGCCCCAATGCCTCCTGTTTCGGCTTCAATGCGCCGGTCCAGGGTCACGTAATCCTCGAGGTCCGTGCCCATCTCCGTCAGGGCCCGGCCCAACAGAGGGACGTAGGACACGAGCTTTTGCGGCACCGCAGCCATATCGAAGCACAGATCGAGATAGACGATGTCGTTGCAGGCCAGATCGTGGTAGAGGATGGTGCCCGCGTCGTCGGCAATCTCCTCGCAGGGTATCTCCGGCTCCTCGCGGGGCAGATCCGCGACCCGCAGACCGGGTATCCGGGCCAGGTCCTCCGGATTATCCGGGGCCTGCTGCTTGCGCAGCAGCTCGAGGCTCCGCTCGTGGAGTCCTTCGCGTTCTTCCCCGGAAAGTCCCTGCACGAGCCTGTCGATCGTCTCCTGCTCGCGTTGTCGGATCCGCTCCCCCTCCTCGGGGTCGGGTTCGAGATGGATGGTGCTCCGGTGCGGGTTATCCAGGAAATAGCGCTGCACCAGCTGCTCGAAAACGGGCTCGCCCGCCTCGAGACGCTCCTTGATCCGGGTCAGCGGCTTCTCGAAGCTGAGCAGGAGACAGGGGTCGCTGTCGTAGATCCAGGTGGCCAGAGAGCGGAACATCACCAACAGCCCCCGAGGCATGGCCCCGGTGTTGTTCTCCCGCAAGGCGAACTCCACGCTGTTCACCGCAGCGTCCACGCTTGCCGCCTCGAATCCGTTTCTGGAAAGGCGCTCCAGGGTATTCAGGATCAGCTCCTCCACCCTGGGGAGATCCTCGCGGCGCACCCCCTTCAGGCCGGTGGAAAAGAACATCTGGCGCAGCTCGTTCTCCAGCCCCACGCCGACCAGGTCCTCACCGAGACCGGACTCGATGAGCTCCTTGCGCAACGGGGACGAGGGCATGCCGATGAGCAGCTGCTCCAGAATCTGCAGGGCCAGATTGGTCTCCGCCTGGGTCACGCTCTCCAGAAGCCAGTTCAGGGTAATCATGCACTTGGGATCCTGGCTCGCCTCGGAGGGATAGGACACGGTCTCCTGCACCGGCTGGGTAAAGCGGGACTGCAGATTCACCTCTGAGTCCACCTCGAGCTCGTCGAACTCCCGCAGATAGGTGTCCAGAACCCGCAGCCGCTCCTGCGGATCATCGTCTCCGTAGAAGAAGAAGCGGGCGTTGGAGGGATGATAGAAACGACTGTGGAAATCCAGAAAGGCCTCGTAGGTCAGCTCCGGAATCTGTTGGGGGTGCCCGCCGGATTCCAGGCCGTAGGGGGAACCCGGGAACAGGGACTGCTGGGAGCGCTCCTGGAGCAGATCGTCCGGCGAGGAATAGGCGCCCTTCATCTCGTTGTACACAACCCCCTTGAGCTCGGGGGAGCCATTCGGCTCGGGCACCTCCAGGTGCCATCCCTCCTGGGCGAAGGTGTCCTCGGTGAGCAGCGGATGGAACACGGAGTCCAAATAGACTTCGATCAGGTTGTAGAAATCCGTGAGGTTCTGCGAGGCCACGGGGTAACAGGTCCGATCCGGGAAGGTCAGGGCATTGAGGAAGGACTGCACCGAGCCCTTCAAGAGCTCCACAAAGGGCTCCTTGACCGGATACTTGCGCGATCCGTTGAGCACGGAGTGCTCCAGGATATGCGCCACCCCGGTGGAATCCTTGGGCGGGGTGCGGAAACAGGTGCCGAAGACCTTGTTCTCGTCCTCATTTTCCACGGAAAGGACCTCGGCACCGTTCCTGCGGTAGCGGTACAGGGTCGCACGGCTCTGCAGCTCCTTGATCTCCTGACTCCATACCTGTTCAAAACCGTACAAATCATCGCTCATTCATTCCTCCAGTGGACTCGTCTGTTGTCTGTTGGCATCTTCCGGGAGCTAAGGCTCGACGGCCTCTTGGGGCGCATCCGCTCGATCGCCGCTCTATGACACTGGACATCCATCGGCGCACGCGACCCTGACAGACTTTAAAAAACCATGCAGGGCAGGACGTTGAAAAATATCAAGGGTCAAGCGCGACCCGGCACTCACTTTCCCCCCGAAGTTCAATATATTACGAGCAAACATAAAAAAAGTGAGTGCCGGGCAAGCTCGTAGTTTACCCCGCCTGCCCCGTAGCTCAGCCTTGTGATGCTACTGGGGTGAAACCTTCTTTTGTTTCACTGGGGCGTAGTGAGCCTCCATGAGAGCTTGAATCCTGAACCTATTTGTGAAGCCAAGTCAATCAGACGCTCGTTTGTCAACTCAAATAGGTGCGGGACAACGCAGCAATTGGAAAATTTTCAGGGCCAGCTAGGGCAGCTCCACTCGCCCGCTCAGCTCGCTGCCCGCTTGCACGACCTGCTGGCCCGAGGAGCTGTTCACCACCTCCACGCGCCCTGTACAGCGCACGTTCTCCCGGAAAAGGACATCACCGCTCACGCTCAGGCTCTCGCAGAAGAGCAGGGATGGGGGGCCGTGCGGAAAGCGGGCCTCGAAGTCGTCCACCCTGCCGTAGTATTCCCCGTCCAGTTCGATATTGATGGGAGGAAGCCCCCTCTCGGGATTGGGATTCAGCTTGTAGGACTCGTCCAGCACAAAGCAGTCCGAGCGCATGGCCAAAAGATCGCTCGTCTTCTTCACGGGCATGAAGCGATCCCTGGGGATCTTCAGGGCTGAGCTGTCCGGGAAGGTGTTGATGGCCGCTCCCATGGCCGTCTCCAGCTGCAGCACCCGCGGAGTGGATTGATCGCGGGGATCCAGGGGCTTGGGATTGACGATGAGGGGCAGCTGGGGCAGCCCGTTCTCCCGGATAAAGGTCTTGAGGCGCTCCAGGTCGATCCAGATATTGTTCGTATTGAAGAAGCGGTGGCGTGTCACATCCTGGAAGCTGTCCAGATCCTTTTCCGGACACTGGGCGATCTCGCGCAGCAGGAAATGTCCCTGTGGGGAAAGGGCCAGGTGCCCGCCCTTTTTGTCGCGGGGATACCGGGCGGCTACCTCCATGAGGAAAAAGGTGCCCTGCTGTACCATGTACCCCAGAATACCCGGGTCCACTGCCGCTCCCAGGTTGTCCGAGTTGGAGATGAAGGCGTAGCGCTTGCCCTGCTCCAGCAGCTTGTCCAGACAGCCGGACGTTTCCAGGGCGGCGAAGACATCCCCGTGCCCGGGAGGATTCCATTCCAGCTCCGGCCGCTCGGGACAGCTGGCCGGCTCGAGATTGGGATAGAGCTTGGGGAGCTTGTGCTGTACAAAGGAATCGGGCTGCTCTTCAGGCGGAATTCCCTGTCGCTGCCAGTAATCCGCAACGTCCTGACGGGTGTGGAAGCTGTCCATGAACAGGAGTGGGATATTTCTGGCCCGGGCCTGGAGCCGGATGATATCCAGAAAGGTATACCCCGGACGTGCGGTCAAGAGGGATTTGGCGTAGGGCATGCCCATGCTCGTGCCCAGGCCGCCGTTGAGCTTGATCATGACCGTCCGCTGCATGTGCTCCCGCCCGATGCGCTCCTGCTCCTCGCCTAGATTCTCCCGGGAAGGGACATCGTCCTCGCCGACGGGAACAATCGTCTCCTCCGGAACGACGCCCACCGACTCCTGCGAGTCAGCCAGCACCCGGTAATAGTTGCGAAACTGCTCCACAAGCTGGTGGGGAAGGCCTTCCTGATGCATTTTCTCCGCACTTAGCCGGAAAGTGTCTTCCTTCATTGACTCCTCCTGCACGTCTTGCCGGTGCATGGACTCCCCCTCTGCTCTCCGGTTCGGACACCCCTGTTCCATTTAAGCAGATTTTTCGCTGCCGGAGCTCGGGGAGGCGAATAGAGCCGCGCATGGAGCGACATTCCCCCACCGGGACACGACGGACATGTCCAGATATCTCGACAGCTTACAGGCCAACCACTTCACAGATGATAGCAAATGAGCCCTCGTCCTTCAATCAGAGGAAGGCCTGAAAAGGGTCCTCACAGGGATAAGCGCCTTGCACTGCCCGAAAAGATTGCCAACAGCAACCAATCCCGTTACCATAATGTCCCGATTCGTAAAGCGGAATTGACAAAACCCGGCGCTGGCGCTGACGTTTCTGCGGCTTGCGCATGGACCTCATGCTCAAGCCCGGAAACGGGATTTGCTTGAACAGGGATATCTCTGCCCCCCCCTGGACTGTTCAGGGAAGCCGTACCTGGCGCGTCCCGCGTTCAGCGGGCTCCCATCCGGCAGCCGGTCCGGGGAAAAGGGATGACTGCCGGGACAAGAAATCAAAGGAGAATCGTTGTGCTCACAAAACCCCGCCTTGTTCCAGCCACTTTCCTGCTGGCCCTGTTTGTGCTCGCCGCGGGCAACCTTCAGGCACAGAACGCGACTGCTCCGGCCGCGCGGCAGGACAATGCGACCAACCAAACACGGGAACGTCTCGCGGACAGAACAGCCAAGGAGTCGGGGAGGACACCCATCCAGATCAGGCATGAGAACACGGATCGGGTGGGACGACGACTTGTCTTCCACATGCGGGAACGATTCAACGAATCGGGGCTTTTCCGCCTAAGCGACAGGGAGGAGGAGAAGATCGTCCTCCATGTGAAAACCCGGACCGAATTTCCGGACCGGCCGGGAATAAGCTCCATCTACGCAGTAACCTGGACTTTCTCCTACGGGGGGGATGTCCTGAGCAATTATCTGCGCAGTCGAACGGGCATTGCGGGCGCCGAAGCCCTCAAAAGCCTTGCCGAGGAACTGGCGGCCTTAACCCACGAGATCTCCACCCGCTACAGCTACCTTTTCGAAGAGGAGGAGTGACTTGTCCGTCTTGTGAAGCATGATACAACCCTCATTCCCGGGCGAACCCGGGCACAACCAAGCATGAAAATGGTGCGCGGGGAGCCCTGTTGAATGCAGCGTAGCTGCCCTGCCGAAGGCAGGATTCAACAGGGCTCC
>CAYNCR010000110.1:0-8614 GCA_964395575.1 uncultured Desulfohalobiaceae bacterium | reverse complement strand
CGGCACCGGCATAGTCCGGGGAATCCCCTTCCTTTAGGGAGGGGAGGGTGTCAATGTATCTGCAGCCGTGCAAACAGGACAAGAGATTTCCGGGATCACTTGGATAGGCTCCGAAAGCCGGGAATCGCCCAAGAGAACAACGAGCCCGGCACTTTGTGCCTTTTGTGTGTTCCTCTCCGGAGTTGACTTCTGGAGTAACTTGGGCATCCTGTACTCATAATAGATACTGATCAGTAGCCCAAAAGCGGGATTCTGCGAGCTCTAGCCCAAGCTGTTGCTTTCGCCTCGCTTCGATCACGATCCTTGTGCTGCCCCCGGGCCGCATCGCTGACGGGATGCGGGCACACTGCAGTCTCTTTTGAGCGTGACCAAAGTCTTCGCCACAGTGCATCTCCGGGACCTCCGTCTTTCCCCCTGGCAAGCGCTGGCCCATTCCATCCCGCCTCCGGGGAGCAACTTGCCATCCCCGCAAGCAACACCGATTCCATTCGGGATCGTGAAGGAGATGCTCACCCTATGCGCTGTCGAGCTCTGCCCGGATCCGCCGCCATGCAAGGCTTCTGCATCACTGTGGCCCTCCTCCTGCTCCCCGCCTTTGTTCATGCCGACACCACCGTGAAAGTGGGCATCTACGACTTCAAGCCCCTGGTCTATCAGGACGAGGACGGACAGGCCCAGGGCATCTACGTGGACCTGCTGAACGCCATCTCCGAAAAGGAGGACTGGACACTGGAGTACGTCCACTGCACCTGGCCCAAGTGCCTGGAGCTGCTGGAAAAGGGCAAACTCGACCTCATGACCGGGATCCTTTCCTCCCCAAAACGCGAGGAGAAATTCGACTTCAGCCGGGTCTCGGTCCTCTCCACCTGGGGCCAGCTCTACAGCACACCCGATGCGGGGATCGAGAGCTTCCGGGATCTGGAGGGCAAAAGCATCGCCGTGGTGCAAAAGGGATACTTTTATCCCAAGCTCAGGCAGTACCTGGACGAGTTCGATGTCCAAGCCCGATTTGTCCGGGTCGACACCTACGAGAAGGTGTTCCGCCTGACGGCGCGGGGCGAGGTTGATGCCTGCTCCGCGGAACGGATCACCGGAATGCTGGCAGAAAGGCGCTACGACATCTCCAAAACCCCGCTCATGTACAATCCCACGGAGTTCCTTTTCGCCGCGCCCCAGGGCGAACAGGCGATTCTGCAAACCATTGACCAGCGCTTGCGAGGGTTCAAGGCGGGCGGGGAGGACTCTCTCTATGACGAGATCCTTCAGAAGCATCTGTATCCGGGTGAGACGAGATCGCATATCCCGGAGTGGCTCCTGTGGGCCATTGGCGCGGGCTGTGTGGCTCTGCTCGCCGCTTTCGGCCTGAACTTCCACTTCAGGCGACTGGTGCGCAAAAAAACCTCCCAGCTACGACAGCGCGAACAGGATCTCGCACTGACCCTGGATTCCATCGGCGACGCCGTCCTGACCACCGATACACAGGGAAACATCCAGAGGATGAATCCTGTTGCCGAAACGCTCACCGGCTGGCGGTTCCACGAGGCCAAGGGCGGGCACGTGAGCCGGATATTTCCGATTATCGATCCCGAAAGCAAAGAAGAGCAGATCAATCCGGTGCAGCAAGCCCTTGAGACCGGCGAGATCCAGAGCTTCTCCAGCCAGAGCGTGCTCCTCTCCAAGCAGGGCACACAATACCGCATCTCCGATTCCGCTTCGCCCATCCGTGATCCGCACGGCGCCATCGTGGGTGTTGTTCTCGTGTTCCGCGACGTCACCCGGGAATACCTCTCGAGGAAGCTGACGCAGCTGCGGCTGGATCTTATCCAGTTCTCCGAAAACCACACCATGCACGAGCTCTTGACCAAATGCCTGGATGAGGTGGAGCCGCTGGTGAACAGCCCCATCGGCTTTTACCACTTCGTTCACAGGGATCAAAAGCACCTGACCCTGCAGCAGTGGTCCAGCAGCACATTGCGGGACTATTGCAGCGCCGAGGGCCGGGGGATGCACTACTCCATCGACGAGGCCGGGGTGTGGACGGACTGCGTGCCCGAGAGAAGGACGATTGTCCACAACGACTACCCCTCGCTGCCCCACAGGAAAGGGCTTCCTGAAGGCCATGCGCGAATAGAGCGTGAGCTGGTCGTTCCCATCTTTCGCCAGGGTCGTGTGGTCGCCATCATGGGAGTGGGGAACAAGCCGGAGGATTACACGGAAAGGGATCGGGAGACTGTTGAATATCTGGCCGATGTCACCTGGGGGATTGCGGAGCGAAAACTCGCCCAGGAACGCAATCTCTATCTCACGCGCATGCTTGCCGCGGTGCGCAACGTAAACCAGCTCATCACCCAGGAAAAGGACCGGGACCGCCTCCTTCAGGGGGCCTGCGACAGCCTCGTTGCCTCGCGGGGATACAATACGGCCTGGATCGCCCTCTTTGATGAGCTGGGACAGCTCGATTCCGCCGCTGAGTCGGGATTGGGCGAGGATTTCCATCTCTTGTGCGACATGCTTGCGTGCGGGGAAAAGCCCTCTTGCGTCCGGACGGCCCTGAGCGGGACGGGCCTCGCGGTCACCCTCGACCCCGAGCAGGAGTGCGGCCCCTGCCCCATCGCGGAGCTTTCCTCGGGCATTGCGAAGATGTGTGTCCGCCTGGAGCACAATCACACTGTGTACGGGGTTCTGAATGTTTCCCTGCCCGCTCAGTTCAGCGCCGAGGAGGAAGAGCAGGATCTGCTTCGCGAAGTCGCGGACGACCTCGCCTTCGGCCTGCACAACATCCGTATGGAGCAGCAGCGCCGAAAGGATGAGTCCGAGCGGGAGATCACGCTCCGAATTCTGCATCAGATGCACAGCTTTGACTCGGTTTATCAGCTCATATCCGGCATTACCAGTCTCCTGCAGGAGTGGACCGGCTGCGAGGCAGTCGGCATTCGGCTTCAGGAGGGAGCGGATTTCCCCTATTACGAGACGCGGGGTTTTCCCAAGGAGCACGTCCATATGGAAAACCGCCTCTGCCAGATGGACGCTCAGGGAGATGTGGTCCGCGACTCAGTGGGCAATCCGGTCCTGGAATGCATGTGCGGCAATGTGATCCAGGGCCATGTCGATCCGGAGCTGCCCTTTTTCACCCGGTTCGGCAGCTTCTGGACCCACAGCACCACCAATCTGCTCGCCTCCACCAGCGAAGCGGACAGGCAGGCCAGAACGCGAAACCGATGCCAGGGCGAGGGATACGAATCTGTTGCCCTGATCCCGCTGCGCCACGGGGACGAGACCTTCGGGCTGCTCCAGTTCAATGACCCTCGGCGCAATCTCTTCGACGAGAGCCAGATCCAGCTCTTCGAGCGCCTGGCGCAAAACCTGGCCCTCGGCCTGGTGCAGAGGCGAACCGCGGATGCGCTCCGTGAGCGGGAACACCTCTTTCGCCAACTGTATGAGCGGGCGACCATGGGCATCTTTCTCGTGGATTGGGAGCACCGCATCGTGGATGCCAATCCGAGGGCCCTGTCCATCCTGGGATACACCAAGGAGGAAATCCTCCAGCTGAGCGGGTATGACCTAATCCATCCCGAGGACCAGGACCAGGCTCCGCTCGAGACTTCACGGGAAAAGATGCTGCTGGGAGAAGCCGTGGAACGGGAAAGGCGATTTCGCACCAGGGACGGGAGCTACATCCATGCGCTGGTGAGCCTAGGCAGCTTGAATCCCGACAACGCATACGCCTCCCACATGGTGCTCTTCCAGGACATCACCGAGCGCAAGCGCACGGAGCAGATCCTGCAGGCCAGGCTTCGTTTGATGGAGTATTCCCTGACCCAATCCTCCCAGGAAATCCTGACCGCGACAGTCGATGAGGCGGAAAGCCTCACCCAGAGCCGGATTGGGTTCTACCACTTCCTCGGCGCGGATCAGAGGACCCTCTCCCTGCAGACCTGGTCCACCCGCACACGCAACGAAGCTTGCACTGCCCCGGTTTCGGAAGAACACTACGACATAGACCAGGCCGGCGTCTGGGTGGATTGCGTCCATACCGGAGAGCCCGTGATCCACAACGACTACTCCGCGCTTTCCCACAGAAAAGGGACCCCGCAAGGGCATCCCGCCATTGTGCGCCAGCTTGTCGTCCCTGTGTACAGGGGCGGGGCCATCAAGGCCCTTCTCGGTGTGGGCAACAAGCCCGGGACCTACACCCACGCGGATGTGGAGGCCGTGTCCCTGCTTGCGAACCTGGCCTGGGACATCATCGGGCAGAAGCAGATGGAGGAAAAGCTGAAGGAGATGAGCCTGTATGACTCCCTGACCGGCCTGTACAACCGAAACTTCTTTGAGGAGGAGATGACCCGCCTGGAGGATGAACGCTACACTCCCGTGGGAATCGCAGTCTGCGACCTGGACGGGCTCAAGTTCGTCAACGACACCCTGGGCCACCAGGCAGGCGACACAATGCTTGTCCACACAGCCGAGCTGCTGCGCCAGAACTTCCGCTCCAGCGACATTATAGCCAGAGTCGGCGGAGACGAGTTCGCGGTGCTGATCACCCAGACCAGCCAGAATGTGGTGGAGAAAAGACTGCAGAGACTGCGCAAGGCGTTCCGGGAACACAACAAAGACGGGCCGGAGACTCCCCTTTCCCTCTCCCTGGGCTATGCCGTGAGCGACAGGGAACACCCGGATCTGCAGGTCCTTTTCCGCGAAGCGGATAACCGGATGTACCGCGAGAAGATCCAAAGCGCCGGGAGCGGCCGCAACGCCATCCTGCAGGGCCTGACCATATCCATGCAGGCCAGGGACTTCGAAACCGAGGGCCATTGCGACCGCCTCCAGGAGCTGGTCACCTCCCTGGCCCGTTCCCTGGACCTGTCCCAGGACCTTATGAACGACCTGGCCCTGCTCGCCCGCTTTCACGATCTGGGCAAGGTGGGCATCCCGGACCAGATCCTGTTCAAGACGGGGGCCTTAACTGACGAGGAATGGCGTCAGATGCGCCAGCACTGCGAGATAGGGCACCGCATCGCCTCCTCGGTTCCGGATCTGAAACCCATAGCGGAGTATATCCTCAAACACCACGAGTGGTGGGATGGCCAAGGGTATCCTTTCGGCCTGTCCGGCCGCAACATCCCTCTTCTCGCACGCATGCTGGCAATTGCCGACGCGTACGACGCCATGACCAGCGATCGCCCCTACCGTGAGGCCATGTCCCGGGAAAAGGCTCTTGCCGAGCTCAGGCGCTGCGCGGGCACCCAATTCGACCCCGATCTGGTGGAGCGATTCATCCAGGTGCTCTCCGAGCTCCCGGAGGAGTAGCCGGGACGGTTTCTTCAGAGCTCCCGTCCGTCGCGCCCTTGATCTGCTTCGTCTCCGGCGCGGCGACCCCGCGCCAGGATCTCCTCCGCAGCCTCGCCGATTCCGTCCACAACGACGGCACCTTCCGGGACTCCCTCCCGGTGCTTCCTGCCGTGGCCGGAAAGCAGATAGATGCCGGTCGCTCCGGCGTTGTCCGCGAGCTCCACGTCGTGCGGGTGGTCCCCGACCACGAAGGAACGCGCCAGATCCACCCGGAAGTCGCGCTGGGCCCTGTAAAGGAAGTGAGGATTCGGCTTCCTGCAGCGGCATCCGGATCCTCGCTCGTGGGGACAGACGTACATGGCGGCGAGGGACACCCCGTGCTCATGCAGGACGGAAGCAACGTACGCGTTCACGCGGTCCGCGTCGTCCATGGAAATGGTCCCCCTGCCCACGCCGGACTGGTTGGTGACCATGAAGAGATCGAAGCTATCGGACAAACGGAGCAGCGAGGGGATTGTGTCCTCGTACCAAACGACTTCCCCCGGGTCGGACAGATCTCCCCGGTCCTCGATAATGGTGCCGTCGCGGTCCAGGAACACGGCGGCGCTGGACGCTTGGGTCTTCCTTTCTTGGCTCATAGCCAGCTCCATACCCTCTTGACGAACATCTTGATCCTGTTTGGCGTTGTTTTCTCAAAGACGGGGGCTTTCCATCCCTCTGGAGAGGAGACAGGAGATGGCCCGGACAGACGCAAGCCCGGATCGGGGGAGCGGAAGCAGCGGGCTCGACAGGCACCCTTTCCGCGCTCAAAAAAAGACCCCGCGGTTTCCGGGGAAACCGCGGGGTCATGATGGAAAGTGGTGCCGAGGGAAGGAATCGAACCTCCGACACGGGAATTTTCAGTCCCCTGCTCTACCGACTGAGCTACCTCGGCAAGCCACCAGTGCCGAAGGGGAGATTCGAACTCCCACGGGGTAACCCCCACTAGGTCCTGAACCTAGCGCGTCTACCAGTTCCGCCACTTCGGCGAGGCAAAATTCTGTATAAACCAGAAAGAACGCTTTGACAAGACCCGTCTGTGGCTGTCGGCCCTTGCGTCGCACAGACTCTTATAGGCGGTAAGGCCCTTTCTGTCAAGCCCGCATCACGCTCCGGAATCCGCTCGATCGCGCTTGCCAGCAGATTGATTTTGCGCTAGCACAGTGGGGCGTGGTTTCACGGACATCGGACGTCGGATGTCCGAGGTCGGAAGACGGGAGTTGGAATCCCGACGACTGAAGACAAAGACCGGAGCCGAACCACGTAGACCAACGCTTTGCATTCCGGGGAAAACGATTTTCAGGGTTTTCTCGGCGCTCCCTCAAAATAGATCTCCTCGGCCTGACTCTTGAGCCAGAAACAGATAGAATGCGCGGACAGGCTTATTCCGTTTGGTTGAGGACAAAAAAGACCGGGCTCGGCGGAGGCACAGGCAGTACGCAAGAATGCAACCGCAGGCGCCCCGATACGAGTCCTTGAACAACGTCAGACACTTATGCCCATAGTCAACGATCCCGCTGAAATCGGAAGCGACCTGGATCGCGGCACCAGCCTGACCATCGGCAACTTCGACGGTGTCCACCAGGGCCACAACCGCCTCATCCGCGTGGTGAGGGAACGAGCCGCGCAATACGGCCTGACCGGCCTCGCGGTCACCTTCGACCCACACCCCTTGCGGGTCATCCGGGGCACATCTCCACCCTTCATCACCACCACCCCGCAGAAGCTCAAGCTCCTCAAGGCCCAGGGCCTGGACTACGTCCTGTGCCTGAGGTTCACACCGGAAATGTCCCAGCTCTCCCCGGAGGAGTTCGTGGAGCGCTACCTGGTGCGCGGTCTGAACTGCAAGCACCTGGTCATCGGATACGACTACACCTTCGGAAAGGGCGGCAAGGGCAATTACCAAACCCTGCGGGACCTGGGCGAGAAACACGGCTTCGGCACCGAGCGCATCGAGGCGCTGACCATCAACGGGGAGGTGGTCAGCTCCACCAGGATCCGGGACCTGATCCAGCAGGGCCGGGTGAACGAGGCCAAGCCACTCCTGGGCCGCCACTTCCAGGTGGATGGCACGGTGATCGAGGGGAGCCGGCGCGGGGGGCCAATCCTCAATGTCCCCACCGCCAATCTGGAGATCACCGACGAGCTGGTCCCCAAGCCCGGAGTCTACGCCGTCCTGGCGGATCATCACGGCGTCTCCTATCGCGGGGTGGCCAACGTGGGGCACAACCCCACCTTCAATCAACAGGCCCTGTCCGTAGAGGCGCACCTCTTCGACTTCTCCGGCGACCTCTACGGAGAACACCTCCAAGTAGCCTTTGTCAGCCGCATCCGCGGCGAGGTCCGCTTTTCCGGAGTGGAGGAGCTGAAAAAACAGATCCATCGGGACATCGAGGAGGGCAAGCGCCTGTTGCAAGGAGACGGTCCCGACGACGAGCAGAAAGGGGGCTCCTATGCCACTGAATGACGCCATGTTCCACGTCTTCCGCAACACGCCCTTCGGTCGCGAAACATTCCTGCAGAGCCTGGACTTCTGCCAAAAGCTCGACCTGAAGCTCCACGTCTATGTCCCCAAGAGCCGCAAGTTTCTCCTCTATCTGGGAAACCGCGCCCTGCAGATCGAGCTGACCAGCGCCTATCTGCGCAGCCCCTCAACGGCCGAGGACCACGTCCGCGAGCTCATCGAGGACGACCCCGACAGGGTGCGCTTCTACACCCCCGCGGACTACAGCGCGTCAAACCTCCCGGATATCGACGGCAATTTCCAGTTCATGACCTGCCCCCGCAACATCAGCGATCTCTCCACCAAGATCAGCCTGGGCCACATCGGCTCCAAGGTACGACAAATCCTGTTCAACGCGACCTTTCCCGTTCTGGTGCCCAATCCGGTATTCAAGCCCTGGCACAGCATCACCGTCATGTTCGGCGGCTCCATCAACGGCATCAAGTGCCTCCAGCTCGGGCTGAACATGGCCCGGCTCACCGGCTTGCCGCTGAACATGTTCACCCAGGCCCAGGGCAAGAGCCAGCAACAGTACAGAGATATCCTGGAACAAAGGGGCGTGCTGCGGCAGGTCGAGGAGGAGGTCCGGGAATGGTATTTCTTCACCAAGGGCCCTCTGGAGGACAATCTCTACAGCGTTCCCCACGAAGCCCTGGTCATAGCGGGAACTTACGGCCAAAAGGATCTCAAGGGATTCTTCTTCGGCAGCACCATGGAAAAGCTGCAGAGCATCCTGCCCAACAATCTGCTGCTGCTTAGCCAGCATTTCTACAAGCACCCCTG
>CAYNCR010000109.1:6647-8638 GCA_964395575.1 uncultured Desulfohalobiaceae bacterium | reverse complement strand
CTTTGAATGGGTGGGAATCGGGGAAGAGGGGAGGACAGCTCAGAATGTGCCGATGGATTTGTACAGATTTTCCGTGTAGGTCACGACCAGATTAATGATCCACGGAGCTGCCAGAATGAGCGCCACCATAACCGCCACGATCTTGGGGGCGAAGGTCATGGTCTGCTCGTTGATCTGGGTGGCGGCCTGGAATATGCCGATAATAAGACCGACAATCAGTCCGGACATCATCATGGGAGCCGAAACCAGAAGGATCGTCTGCACCGCGGCGCGGGAAATATCCACTACAGCTTCCGGTGTCATGGGGGGTCTCCGTGTCGGGTTCAAGGTTCAAAATTCGAAATTCGAAGCTCGAAAAGCCAAAGACAGAAAAAGAACACATGTTTTCATGTAGACTTTTCCTTATCCCGTAAATCCTGTCCTTCTCTTTCTTTTCTTCAACTTTTAACTTTTCACTTTGAACTTCGCACTTCTTAATGAAAGCTCTGCACCAGGGATCCCACTACGAGATGCCAGCCGTCGACGAGCACAAAGAGAAGCACCTTGAAGGGCAGCGAGATGATCACTGGCGGCAGCATGAGCATGCCCATGGTCATGAGCACAGAGGCGGTGACCATATCGATGATCAAAAAAGGCACGAAGATCATGAAACCGATCTGAAAAGCCATTTTGAGCTCGGAGATCATAAAGGCCGGGATCAGGGTCATGGTGGACACGTCCTTGAGATTGTCCGGCCTTTCATGATCCGCGATATTGATCAGCAGCTTGAGATCCTTCTCCCGGACGTGGGAAAACATGAATTCCCGCATGGGCTGCACTGCCTGGGTCAGGGCCTGTTCTTCCCCGATCTCTTCGTTGAGATAGGGCTGCAGGGCCTGACTGTTCATGCTTTGCATCACCGGAGACATGATGAAGATGGTCAGAAACAGGGCCAATCCGACAACCACCTGATTGGGCGGCATGTTGCGCACGCCCATGGCCTGGCGCACGAAGGAAAGGACGATGACCACCCGGACAAAGGATGTGGTCATGAGCAGGATAGTGGGAGCGACAGTCAGGATGGTCAGAGCGACAAGGATCTTGAGGGCCATGGAAACCTGCTGCGGGTCACTGCTCTCCTCCATGCTGAAGGTCACAGAGGGCACACTTTGAGCCTGAGCGACCAGGGGAACCGCCAGGCAAAGCACCAGGAATCCGATAAAGCAAAGCGTTCGCAGAGACATATCTAGTCTTCCCTCTCCCGGCTCAACTCCCTGTCGAACTCGCTTTCTGCGCCCTCGCTCTCCAGATGGGAAAGCATTTCGATCCGATCCTGACCCAATCCGAGGAGCATATCCCTGCCCCGGACACGGAGAAGACAAACAGCTTTCTTGCCCCCCAATTGCCGGACCTCACGGATCTGGATCTCGCCTTTTCGTCCGGAGCCGAGGAATTTTCCCTTTCGGGTCAGGGCGTAGAGGGCGAGCAGAATCCCCAGCACAAGAACAAGCCCGGCAACCATTTTCAGCAGGGCCGGATAGAGCCCCGGACCCTCGTAAGTGGCGGCATGAACTGCTGTGGGGATCAGGGTGAAAACCAGGGAAAGGCCTATGATCATTTCAGTTTCTCCAGCCGCTCCGATGGGCTGACCACATCGGTCAAGCGAAGCCCCACCTTGTCATCCACAACAACGGCCTCACCGCGTGCGATCAAATGCGAGTTGACATAAACCTCCAGGGGCTCTCCTGCCAGCTTGTCCAGCTCTACCACCGATCCTTCCCGCATCTGCAGCAGGTCCTTGATCAAGACCCTGCTGCGGCCCAGTTCCACGGAGACCTGCAGGGGAACATCCAACAGAAAGCCCAGCTCCCTGAGCTCTTTTTGTTCGGTTCCGCCTTCAGCTCCCTGCTCCTGTTGCTGCTCCTCGCTATTCGATTCCTTCGATGCCATATTCAGCTCCCATCATCTTTTTGACCCCGGTGATCCGGATCGCCTTTTTCCCTTTCCTGCTC
>CAYNCR010000109.1:0-6637 GCA_964395575.1 uncultured Desulfohalobiaceae bacterium | reverse complement strand
ATCCCGGTAAACTTGGCTCTATTGCCCACCAGAACCTCCACTGGATCGTCCTTGTCCCTGTCCAGGCTCAGGATGTCGCCCTCCTCCAGATTCAGTATCTGGCGCAAGGGCATGGAGATCTCCGCGAATTGCGCGGTCAGATCCGTCTCCACCTGAACCAGCTCGCTCTTGAGCTCGCTGGCCCAGGTCCTGCTCCCCACCAGGGAAGCAATATTGAGCATGCGGTTCTTAAGCTGCTCCTTGTAGGGCTCCAGTGCGAAATAGGGCATCACCAGGCTCATCTGGCCGAAGAGATTGCCCGCATTCACGGAAAACCGGGAAACGAGGACCTCGGTGTCCGGAGTCACGATATTGACCATGCGCGGATTGGTCTCCACCTGAACCAGGGAGCACTGCATCTCTTCCAGGGGCTCGAAGGCCTTTTCCCAGTCCGAGCAAACATCGTTGATCACGTCCTTGAGGATGTTCATCTCGATGATGCTCATTTCCCGGTCCGGGATATGGAGATTATCCTCGGTTGTCGCTCCCAGCATGATCTCGATCAGCCCGAAGGCGAGCGTGGAGTCCAGTATCAGCAACCCGCCGCTCTCCAGGGGCTCGAACCGCAGGATCGCGATCACTCCGTGCTCCTGCAGGTTGCGGACAAAATTCTCAAAAATCTCGGTTTCTATGGCCACCCGTTTCACGGAAACGGTCTGCTTGAGCCGATTGGCCTGGGTTATGCCGCAGTGCCGAGAAAAGGCATCCAGGATGATGTCGAAATTGCTGATCTTCGCCCTGGCGGCCCCCTGGCCACGGAAGAGATCGAGCTTCTCCACGCCCCGGTCCGTGGCGGCATCCCCCGCTCCCTCGGCGTCCAGATCGATCTCTCCGCTGCGGATGGCGTCCAGGAGATCGTTGATCTCTTCCTGAGTCAGGTACTTTTCCACAACCAGCCCTCTCTATTGAACCACGAACTCGGTAAAAAACATCCGCCTCACCTTGCCCTTTCTCAAAATGGAGTTGATCTTGTGTTGAATATCCGCCTGCAGCTGTTTCTTGCCCTGCAAGTCCCTGAGCTCCCGGAAATTCTTGTTGCTGCTGAGAAAAATAACGGCATCGCGAATCTGGGGCTTTCGATTCTTGATTTCCTTCTTGGTCTTCTGGTCCATTGCCTCCAGGGTGATCCCTGTCTTCAGATAGCGGGTCCTTTCCCCGTCATTAATGTTGACCACGAAATTATCCAGCTTGATTGTGGGACCCAGGGATTTCTTTTCCGCTTGGCTTTCGCTTGCGTTCTTGTCCTCTACTTGCTCCCCGCCCGTTAAACCGGCCCAGGCACCCTGATAGAGGAAGAAATAGGTGATGAGCCCCACCGCTGCGAGCAACAGGAGCCCAATGGGAAGAATCAGGAACTTGCCTTTCTTGGAGCGCAAAAACCCCTTCCCTTCCATTTCGGTATTTTCAGCCATAATCCTTCTCCGTTTGATTAAAAAGGCAACTGGGAGCTGGTGTCGATAAGATAGGGGAGCTCCTCCTGATATCCGCCAGTGCTCTCCAGGACAAAGTCCACTCGCCTGTTCATGGCCCGGTGCTTGGGGGAGTCATTGGGGACCACCGGATGCTGGGACCCGTACCCCACAGCCGAGAGGCGCTCCAGGGAGAGCAGCTCATTCTCCGCCATAAAGCGGAGCACGGACAGGGCGCGTTGGGCCGAGAGCTCCCAATTGCTCATTGACCTCCCCTGTACCGGGACATCGTCCGTATATCCCTCAATGCGGAGGTCCATGGGCCAGGGCCGAACCAAATCGGCCACGTCCCTCAAGACGGAATGAGCATCCGAATCCAGCTCAGTCTCTCCCGAGCCGAAAAGAATGGATTCCTCCACCCTGAGGATGACCGCTCCGCGGTCCTTGACCAGCTTGATATCCTTATTGAGCTCCACGCGCTGCAGCTGATCCCGAACCCGTTTGTACACGCGCTGGACATTCTCATTCTTCACCGGGGCAATCGTCGTGGTTTGCGAGGACTGGATCTGATCATCCCCGACATCCGACATAACCCCAAAGGCCCCCCTCAGCGATCCGGCCGCCTGATCGAACTTGATTTCGTCCACTGTGGACATGGAGATGAGCAGGACAAAAAAGGTCAAGAGCAGGGTGACCATGTCGCTGTAGGTCATCATCCAGGCCCCTACCCCGCCTCCTTTGGCCTTGTTTTTCTTATTCTTTCTCGCCATGGGAATCCCTGTGCTTTGTAAGCATCAAAGGAGGGGCTCTATTGGGCTCGAGCGAATTCGAAGGAGCTGGGCTCATCATCTGAAGTTGCTCGTGCGCTCCTTGGGAGAGAGAAAGGCATGCAGCTTCTGTTCAATGATCCGCGGATTCTCTCCCACAAGAATGGAATGGATGCCCTCGATAATCAGGGTCTTCTTCAGGATTTCCGTCTGGGAGCGATTCTTGAGTTTGCCGCCCATGGGGTGAAAGATGATGTTGCCCATGACCGTGCCGTAAAGCGTGGTCAAAAGGGCCATGGCCATGGCAGGGCCTATGGCGGAGGGATCATCCAGGTTGCGCAGCATCTGGACCAGGCCGATCAGGGTCCCCACCATACCCATGGCAGGGGCGTATCCTCCCAGTGCGACAAATATATCCGCACCGCGCTCGTGCCGTTCCTCGATATGTTCCACCTCCTTGTCCAGCATCTCCCGCATGGTCTCTGGATCCTGCCCGTCCGCGGCCATCTGCAGCCCCTTGGCGAAGAAGGCGTCGTCCTTGACCTCGTTGATGCTGTTCTCCAGGGAAAGAAGGCCTTCCTTGCGGGCGACGTTGGCGAATCGGATCAAGCGCTCGATAATCTGGTTCGGAGGGGTCTCCTTGTAGAAGAAAGCGTTCTTGCCCACGGACAGGGCGCTCCAAACGTCCTTGAAGGGATACTGGACCATGCAGGCCCCGAAGGTCCCTCCCACCACCACCATCATGGCCTGGGGATCCACAAATATGATGAAGTCTCCGCCTGTCACGATAGCGAAGACCATCAATCCGAAAGCCCCTGCTAAACCGAGAAACGTCGCGAAATCCATAGCCCGTCCTATTCGGTCTGTTATCCTGCACCCTGAAAGCAAGGAATATGCCACGAAGAAGGGATCGTGCCTATCGAGGCTCCAGTTCCAATACTCCGCCGCGTGCCGAAAATCGTCAGGGACGAAAAAGGCCGATCCAGAGAGGGTGGACCGGCCGAAATGGTCATGATTTTGACCCGTGTCATCCTGAGCCCAAATCAACGTGTCAAATTGATCACTTCCTGGAGCATGTCCTTGGTTGTGGAGATCACTCTGGAGTTGGCCTGGTAGGCCCTCTGGGTGGTGATCATGTCCGTGAACTGCTTGGCGATGTCCACGTTGGACTGCTCCAGGGAGTTGGAGCGGATGGTGCCCACGGAGGAGCCGGGCATGCCGATGGCCGGCTGCCCGGACTGTTGCGTGGCTTCGTAGAGATTGTTCCCGGCGCGAGTTAGCCCGTCCTCATTCGCGAACTGAGCCAGCCCCAGACGGAATTCCTGCCTGGATTCCCCGTTAGAGTAATTGGCGACCACGTTGCCCTTCTGGTCCACGTTCACATCGACCATATTGCCCGAGGCGTAACCATCCTGCTCCTGACGGACCACCTCGGACTGGCCGGAAAACTGGGTAAGACCAAGATTGTATCCGACCTTCTGCGACGTATCAGCTCCGTTGTTCCACTGCAGAGTGTTCGTCTGTACCTGATCGATATTGCCGTCGCCGTCACTGTCCACCAAGCTGCCTGTATTGGATCCGTCGCCTGTCACATCGGCCAGGGAAAAGGAGCCGGGATCGGAGTAGTCGATTTTGCCGTCATCTGTGAACTTGATCTGCCCCTCAAACACAGTCCCGATATCGGCATTGCTGTCATCGTTGGTATCCCCTGTGCTCGCAGTGCCTCCGCTCACCTCGTTTTGCGATACTGTTATAGCACAGTTCCATCTGTTGTTTGAACTGCTTGTCTTTTGGAAATAGGTGGTCAGTGTATGTTTTTCGCCAAGTGAATCGTACACATTGACCGAAGTGGCGAAGTTGGTACTCGCGTTGGGGTTGTCGAGATCAATTGTGGAGCCCTTCACTGGAGCATCTGCGTTCAAATTGGTGGAAAGATCCACGAGTCCTGTCTGCTGCGCTGGAATGGAAGAATTGGTGTTCACCTGCACATTGGTAAGATCCCCGATCGTGTCTCCGTTCTGGTTCACTTGATAGCCTTGGACCCTCTGGCCCGTAGGGTTGACCAGGTAGCCCTGTTCATTGAAGTTGAAGGCCCCGTCCCGGGTGTATTTGACAGTGTCGCTACCCTGCTCGCCCATGATGAACAGGCCCGGCCCGTCCACAGCTAGATCCGTGTTGGAGCTGGTGCCTTCGAATGTTCCCTGGCTGAAGTCGGAATCCACCGTGGCGGTGTTCACCCCGCGACCTATCTGAGAGTTCCCGCCTGCGGAGGAGATCTCCTGGGCCAGAACATCTGAAAAAAGGGCCCGATTGGCCTTGTACGCCGTGGTGTTGCTGTTGGAGATGTTGTTCCCGATCACGCTCATGGCGTTTCCGTTGGCGGACAGCCCGCTGACCGCGCTGTTCATGGCACTTTGGATTCCCATTTGCCAACTCCTTTGTGGATATCAGATAAACTGGTTTCTTCCCTTGGTTGGTTATTCCTGCACCTGGAGGACGTTCTGCAGCTCCACCTCCCCCATGGAGGTCAAAAGCTTGTTTTTCCCGCCCAGATCGTCCACACCCGTCACCTCGGAACGAAGCAGGGGCGTCGCAGCGCTTCGCTCCCCGTCGCGAACCGCCTCAACCTCGAAGGAATAATTTCCCGGGGGCTGGTTCCCGCCGTCCCAGGTGACAAAATGCCTGCCCGCGGAGAGATCCGTGCCCTGGATCTCGTCCACGGTCTGCCCGGCCTCGTTCTTGATCCGCAGGGTCACGTTGCTCGCCGGCTCCTGCAGCTTATACCCCAGATCCACCGATCCGCCGTCCCGGGTGAAGGAATTGCCCTCCAGTACGACATGCTTGCCCAGCATGGACAGTGAGGACATTCGGTTGATCGCATCCGTGGACTGAGACATGTCCTTAATGTTGTCGTTGATATTGGTCATCTGCTCCAGGGAGCTGAACTGGGCCAACTGGGAGGAGAATTTGGCCGGATCCTCGGGATTCATGGGATCCTGGTTCTCCAGCTGGGTCACCAGCAGCTTGAGAAAATCCTGCTTGCCCAGCTCCTGGCCCCCGGTGGCCTGCTTCATGTTCAGGGCCTGGGACCCGTTGCCCATTATCTGGGATACATCGGCCATACCTTTTCTCCTTATCGCTTACTTCCTGCTTCGAGATCAGTTGAGTGTGTCTTTTTCTTCCCTCTGCATCGCCAACTTTGAACCTTGAACTCCTCACTCTCTCAGACCCGAAGGCTGATACCGCTCATGCCATGGGATTCCTGGACGTACCCCCTGGCATCCTCCCCTTCGTCCTCACGGTCGAGAAATGCATTCCCCACAGGACGCGCGGCGAAATCGGGCTCTCTCTCCCTGGAATGTTCTCCGGAGCCGTCATCCTGCCCGGATTCCACACTGACCTGGATACTGTCGAAATCCAGATCCTGCTGTTCCAGGGCCTGTCGCAAAGCGGGCATATTCCGCTCCAGGATGCTCTGGACCTGGGAGTTCTGGACCTGGAGCTGGACCTGCATATTGGAGTCCTCGGAAACGAGCTTCATCTGCACCCTGCCGAGCTCCGGGGGATGCATGCGGACGTTGATCCTGCTTGAGCCGCGCTGCAGATCTGTCTGAAGCTTGCTGACGACCTGCTGCAGGACCTGGTTATCCATCATCGAGGAAGGCCCTGAGGGCTGGCTCGCCCGGGACACCGCCACGGAAAAGCTCCCGTTTCCAGCTCCCCGGAAAGAGGAAAAAAGCGATCCCCAGTCTCCGGCCTTGGTGGAAACCCCCGGATTGGCCCCTTCACTCCGCGCAGAGGATTGGGCTGTCGAAATCTCGGACCCCTTGGACCGGGCCTGACCCTCCTGTTGGATCAGGGAGCGGACTATGGAGCTGTCCTGATTCCGGAGGATCGAGCTCCCTTTTGCTGAAGAGCTGTCCGCACTCTTTTGCTGGCCGGAAGACTTTTCCTGGCCGGAAGGCTCTCCCCTGCCGAAACTCTCCAGAAAGAGCCGGGCCAGATTCACCTCCGGCTGCCCGTTTCCCGCATTGCCTTGCGCTGTGGCGGCATTCGCCGGAGTGCTTTGTCCGTCCCCCTTGCCGGGCTGCTGCAGGACCGCGGCCAACCTGGCCAGCTGCCGTGCCTCGGTTGCGGTTTTTTCCTGGGCCTGCCCGCCCGAGGTTTCGCCGGAGGTCTGGGAGGTTACCGACTGGAGATCCTTCAGAATCCGATCGACCTGCTCCCCGGACAAGCGGCCTTCGGATGATATCCCGCGGAGGGCGGAAACCAGCTTGCTCCAGGAATCCGGTTGTGTGTCAGCATTCCGGCTCTTCCCGGATTCACTCGAAGTATATTCCTTGCCCTGTTCAAGGAGCCGCACTAGGCGCTCAGTCTGTTGCTCCGTCAGACCCGCCTTTCCCTTCTCGCCCCGCAATCCTT
>CAYNCR010000108.1:0-8643 GCA_964395575.1 uncultured Desulfohalobiaceae bacterium | reverse complement strand
TTTCAAAATGGCGCGTCGCCTCGCATCTGAGCAAGTCTTCCTCCAAACCGACCTCCCGGGCTCCCCGTTCTCCGTTCAGCGTTCAAGGTTTCGAATTTTGAATTTCGAATTTTCCGCTCACGTTTCGCGGATCCGGCTCCCGAATTCTTCCTTTCCACAACACCTTCGCACCTTCGCACCTTCACACCTTCACGCCAGCTCCAGATCCCAGTTGAAGGTGCTGCTGCGTCCGGCGCGCGGCACCTTCCCGGGCAGCCCGCTCTCCAGGTGCACGAAGAGGCTGTATCCCGCCTCCTCCAGCTCGCCCTCCCGGTCGCTCAGGTCCAGCTCCACATTGGGGTAAACGTAGCGGTTCTGTCCCCGCTTGGTGAGCCAGAAGATTTCCCCCTTGGGACTCTGGAGCTTGCGGCCGGTCTTGACCTCCTGATGCGCGGTGCGGGAAACGCAACAGGGCCACAGTCCGCGGGTGACCATTCCCAGCGGCAGAGGGCTGTTGCGGGGCAGCAGGAGATAGTCTCGACGGGAAAGCTCGGGACTGACGATCACTCCGGACAGGCCCATCCCGCGCAGCTCCTCTACTGCCAGGGTATTGGCCGTGTTGCAGAACGGGCCCGCCCAGAGCCGCAGGTCCTTCGAGTTCGGAAAGAGGTCCCGCTGCCAGAGGGCCCCCAGGACGAAGCGTCCAGCGCCTTTTCCGATCAGCTCGCGAAGGCCTTCCAGCCACTGTCGCTCCTCGTCCGGCCAGATGGAGGGAGGCAGCCAGAACCAGCAGCTGCGGGCCCTGCTCACGGTGATCTGGGGCATGCGTTCCAGGGTGAGCCACAGACCCGTTCGCCCCTTGCCCCGAGTGCGGGCCGCATCGGAGACTACCTCCATACGGCCGGCACGTCCTGGCTTCTTGGCGGGGCGCGGCAGCTCGGGGGAGAAGCCGGATTCCGGGGGTTGCCCGATGTCTGGGATCTGTCCCGCGAGTTTGCCGATTTCCTGCCGCAGTCTTTGTTCCCTTCTGTCCACGAGGAAAGCCGGCAAGCCGGGACCGGCACCGGAGCTGTGTCCGGGCAGGGTAAGCCCGCCTCCGCGCGGGACGTACTTGCTCACCTTGTAGGTGCGGTGTCCGGGAAGATCCTGATATCCGATGCGCAGAAGGTCTCCGGGCAAAAGCTCCATGCGGGGCTTGAGCCGTGGGGCTTTTCCCTTTCCGGCCAGCTTGCCCGCAAACAGCCCCGATCCGGTGTCCTCCTCCGGCTGCACGGGGATTTTGGGCCGGTGGGAGAGGAAGTGATAGGATGTACCAGGCCTGCCCAGGGCCTTGTCCAGCAGGGCGCTCGCCTCCTTCCGTGCCTCGGGATCGTGGTACTGCTCCCGCAGGAGCTGATAGGCCCGAACCGTATAGAAGACGTAGTGGGGCCCCTTCTTGCGGCCCTCGATCTTCAAGCCCCGAATTGCGGGGACGTCGAGCAGGGTCTTGCTCAAGACGCCCAGGCGAAGATCCAGGCAGGAGAAAAAGCGCTCGCTGCCTTGACCGTGCGTGTAGAGCCTGCGGCAGGGCTGGACGCACCTGCCCCGGAGCCCGCTCTTTCCGCCCAGGAAGCTGCTCCAGTAGCAGCGCCCGGACACGGCGTAGCAAAGGGCCCCGTGCACGAAGACCTCCAGGTCCAGCCCCGGGGGACAGGAGGCGGAGAGGTCCTTGATCTCGTCCAGGGTGAGCTCCCTGGGGAGCACGACACGCGAAACTCCCAGCCGGTTCGCGATGGTTTCCCAAGAGCTCGCCAGGGTGGCGTGGGCTAGGGTGGAGAGGTGCAGCTCCCCGGAGAACCCGGTCTGACGGGCCAGATTGATTGCGGCGATATCCTGCAGGATGAGCGCGTCCGGGCGAACATGGCGGCTCAGGAGGTCGATCCGTTGAGCGGCGCTTGTGACCTCTTCCGGCTTGATCAGGGTGTTCAGGGCCACGTAGGTGCGCACGCCGCGTTCGCGGGCAAGTTTCGTGAGCCCGGCAAGCTCGGACAGGTCGAAGTTCGTGGCTTTCATGCGGGCGGAGAACTGCTGCAGCCCGCAGTAGATGCTGTCCGCCCCTGCGGAGACGGCGGCCAGGAAGGCGTCGCGATCCCCCGCCGGGGCAAGAATCTCGGGTGGGCTGTACTGTCGGGTTGAATCAGACATGATCAATAATCGTACCTCTTCGAAGAGAGATTGGGAACCCGTGGTCAAGACGATAGGTGATGGATGTTGGGCTATGGGCGTGAGGTTGATTGAGCCCTCACGCATTACGGTTCAAAGGCAAGGAACTTGATGCAACCTTGAGCTGCCGGAGGGATACATTCCGGCAGTTGAGGGCTTGTGTCAAGCTCCGGTATGTCCGGAGACTCTTAGTATTTGCTGAGGGGATACGCTGAAAACCTCCCGGAAGAATTCGGGCTTGCGGGGGCGGGGCCACGCTGCTAAACAGGGTGTGCGGGCGGGGTGTCTGCCCTTCAGCCCGGAGATCGAGACAAATCCGTTGGGCCCTTCCACGATACGGGCCGACGGGAGGGAAGCAATACAAAAGGAAACGGAGACCGATATGGGACGATTCCGTCTGTTTGCGGGGATAGCGCTTTTGGTAATCAGCGGTTTGGTGGTGCTTAGCTCCTACTATATCGGGGGGCGGATCGAGCAGCGGTTTTCAGCGGTGTGCTCGGACAAGGCCTCCTGGGCCACGAGGACACAACTCAGCTGTGAGGAGGTCGCCTATAACAGGGGATGGTTCTCCTCCAACGCGACCACCCGGATCATTGCGCGCGGGATGGAGAACCCGGGGGTGGTGCTGCGACACAGCATCCAGCACGGCCCCTTCTCCACGCGCGGGGATCGCCTGTTGGGTCTGGGCAGGGTGGACACAGTCGCTGAGCTCGATCACGGCAACAGCACCACACCGTTTCGCACCGCCTTCCAGAACAAGACCCCCATGCGGGCGACAACGCATATCACCCTGGCCGGCTCGATGCGCAGCGTGATCCTGTCGCCCAGGGACGAGTGGCAAAGCGGGGAGAAAAAGTTCGCCTGGGGCGGCATGAACGCAACGGTGACCCTTTTGCGGAGCTCGAACAAGGGCATGGACCTGGATTTTCAGCTCCCCCGGATCGAGGTGGACGTGCCCGGAGAAAGCGGGGACGTTTTGGTCAAGAATCTGCGCATCTCCCGCGGCGCTCGTAGGGATCAGCAGGGCGCCATGGTCAACGGCACCGCCGATCTCCGCCTGGAGCGGATCGAGGCCCACGACTCGCAATTGGGCGAAGTGAGCGCCGAGGCCGTGGCCATGACCTCGCGGACTGATCGAAACGGCGATTTGCTGCGCTCCAAGACCGAGATCGGCCTCAAGAAAGGACGAATCGGAGAAGTGGCCATTGAGCGGGGGGATTTCCACATGCTTCTGGACCCCGGAAGAGATCCAGGACAGGCAGATCCGCCGAATTGCCAAGCGCTTCCTGGCGAGCTCGCCGCGCATGGAGGAGGCCAAGCTGCGGGTGGAGTCCGGCGAGGGCGAGATCCGCATGGACGCGTCCGCCGCTTTCAACGGAACCGGAGAGTTGCCAGCTCCGGGCAGCCCGCAGATGCTGAAACGGCTCACGGCCAGGACCCGCCTTTCCGTTCCCGTCTCTATCGGGGTCAGGATAGCCACTGTTCCCGTGGGTTTCCTGCAGGGCCTGACTTCGGAACAGGATTCGTCCGCGGACAACAAGGAGATGGAGCGCAGGGCCAGGGACTGGCTGGAAAAACTGCGCCAGCTCCAGTACATTTCCCGGGATTCCGGCAAGTATGCCGTGGAGATGAAGCTCAAGGAGGGGCTGCTTTCGGTGAACGACAAGCCCGTGCTTCCCATCGGCGGACTGATGCAGGGCGAGTAGGAGGACAAGTTCGGAGATCGGAAGTCGGATGTCGGAGATCCGAGGTCGAAGTCGGAAATTGGAGAACTGCCGGGTGACCGCGACTGTCCGCTCTCAGACGAAGGCGGGCTCGGCGGTCTTTTGCCAGATCATGTCGGCGTGTTTGCGGATACGTTCGGCCACATCCGTTGACAGGCTCCCCTGGCGGAATTTTTCCTGCAAACCAAAGGCGATCTTTTCCAGCGGATTACTGCGATACCCGAAATCGAGCAATCCGGCTACGTAGGTGAACAGGAAATTTTCCTTGCCCAGCCTGTTCCACTGGATCACGTGGACCAGCTCGTGGAAGTAGAGGACCTCCGACTGGATTTTTTCCCCGAGAAAGATGGTATTCCCGTAGGTGACGGCTTCGTAGATGACCGGTTCTTCCGATTCCGAGGCCTCCTCGAGGCCTATCTCGTCGAGAGGCGGAAGAGGAGGGAGATCGGCGAGATGGACCGTTTTCGCTTCCTGCAGCAATTCTGCCGAAAAGTAACGGCCCAGATGCGGCAGGTCCAGCTCGGCAACCGGGGTGGCCCGGGATTGATACGAGGCAACGGTGTCCTCGATCCAGTCGCGAACACCGGGCAGCTTTCCGGACAATTTCCGGAGTCGTTCCCATGAAGGCATATTTTTTTTGTGAGGCGCTTTTCCCCAGGTTGCATGCAGGGACAACCCTCTGCGGGCTGTCCCTCTTACCATACAGGCATGCAACGGGCTCCAGATGATCCTAGTCCCAAGGTTCGCGCGGTTTTAAGGACTCATGGAACAGACTGCTGACCTCACCCCTTTCTCATTACTCTTCGGCGCAACTCTTCCCCTAGTTTACTTTTTACGTTCACTGTGTACCCCATCCCTCAACCCGGAACGGGAAACGGGCAACGTTGAACTGAGAACGGGCATCCCACGGGTTTTAGCTCTGCATGGGAAAGCCGGCGTCCTGCCAGGCCTTGACACCTCCCTCAATGACCTTCACGTTCCGATAGCCTTCATCCATTAATCTCTTGGCCAGACCGGCCGAAGTGTTTTCCTGGGGTCAGTTGCAATAAAGAATGATTTCCTGGTTCGAATCAATGCTGTCGAGATGATTGCGGAAGGAAGGCCAGCTTATGGAGCCTTCCAGGAGCAGATTGGTGCACTTGCTCTCGTCCCCGTAGGCGCAGACCAGCTTGGCCCGTCCGGACCGGGTCTCCTCCCAGGCATATTGGGGTGAAATGCGTGTCACTTCAGTCATAATACCTCCCTTTTGCTGTGGGGGTTTTGATGTTCTTGGAGTGAAACCATGCGCACCCGTTTCGCGCGACGGCCAGAAATACCCATAAGTTGAGGAATCTTATAATATGGTGAGGGAAAAACAATTTCGGGTCAAGGCGGATGCTTATTAGGCGCTTGAATCTGAGCCATCATCGCGCCCCCTCTTTTTGTCCCAGCATTTCCCAGTTGTAACCATTCAGGGGCAAGAATGGCGAACCGCAGAAGCGCAGAGGACGCAGCGGGCTCGCAGAAGTTACGTTTTTGCTTTGCGGCGAGTTCAGCAAAGCAAAAAGGGCACCCGCCCTTGGGCTGGGAATTGTTAGCTCATCAGTGGTGTTGATCAACGAGAGTACAGTTCCCCTGTCTGCGCAGAGCGGAAGCTGTTTATTGGTTGCCCTGCCTCGGGGGGGGCAACCAATAATGTTCTCTACTCCGCGTCCCCTTCGCGCACTCCTCTGCTCGATTCCATGCCGGCAGAGCCGGCTCTGCAAAGCAGGATTCAACCGGGGCGCCTCAGCGGTGGGCGACTCTTCTCAACCGCTTACGCCGCTTCCACCACCGACCTCCGTTCCCCAAAAGGCTGGCACTCAGGACCATCCTTCTCATTATATGCTTTCTTTGACTGGAGTCGAAGGGCAAACGCGGAGGACAAAACGCTGAACTGTGAAGGGAGTACGTTGAATTCCGAACGAAGCTGGAGAACGCAGAAAGCAACAACTTGACCAATAATGTTTATTAAATGATAAATATTATTATTTACAATGAGAGTTTGTTGTGATGTCAAGCATTTGACTTGTCTTACCAAGTAAAAAAGTGACTAGGACACAGCTCGAGTTGAAACGAGAAATAATACATGAATTTTAAACCTTGAAGCATAACATATCAATATTTGGAAAAAGAAACATCACGTAATCTAAACATTTACGTAAATATTTCAAAAAGGGCAAGGTGAGTAATTAAAGGAATGATTTGTGGATGAATGAAAAACAATTTTTTTTTACTGAAATAATATTATTATTTTTTATGTAAAAGATATGTATTTTCTGTGACAAATTACCGATTACTTAATATATTTGTACACAAATTTGCTGTATTAATTTGAAAGAGAGTTTGTATTAAAGATTGTGTACATATTGCCGATAACCACTGTACGTGAATCTTATGTCCTTGAAGGTGGTTTTGGGAGGTTGGAGCTTCCGAAAAGGATAGGGAATGGTTTTGTTTGACGCACTTTTTTAGCATTTTGTTATGGTAAATTGGAGGACAAAGGGTTGACATGGTTGTCGACTTGATTATTCTGACATTTGAAAGGGGATGCATTAAGTCTTGTCGCAATGGATAAGGCTTTCAATTCTTTCAAGGTTATAGTCTTGCAGCTATAGTGCAGCTTTAATATAGGCATGAGTTCATTGAAAACATAACCCTCATTAAGTTGCAAAGTTTGAAAGCGTTTTTTTTCTGGCTGAAGTTGAGCATATGTTGATAAAGATGTTGCACGCATGAACTGTATTCACAAGTAACTTCACCGTTAAGCTATTGAAAGTGTATATTTTTAAGTGAAGGAACATATATGGTTAAACAGATTCAATAGATGCTTGTTGGAGTTTACTGGAGCTCACGGATGCTGAATATTTTTTTGCAGAGGCATGGGAGTGTAGGACTGGTTCTGGAATAATCATACAGAGAAAGATGTCGAGCACCTCATCTTTTGAAAAACTAATTTTAACTAGACGAAGAACTTGTAATGAAGGTCCGTATTTTTTTTAGGAACCCTCTAACACTACGTGAAAGGCGTGATTATGTTCACTGGAACATGCCGCATTGTGTGGGAGTGCCCGAGCTGTGGGACAATCTATGGCGGCGTCGTTGAAGGCGGCGTGGTCAAGCTCTGTCAGTGGTGTCCCCATCGCGGTGTCTGTGATGTGTCGGAGCGGGACGACATCCCCACAGCAGAGCGGCTGTGTCAGAGTTCCGAATGCATTTTGGCCCAGGTGCTGAACGGATACTCTCATGCAAAGATTTGACGAATAGCAGCCTGTTGAAAAAGTCCCACTCAGGGCGAAGAAGTTCAAGGCCGTGGCTCGTTAGTCTGTGTGAGAGTTTGAGCTTTTTGAAGCAATAGAGTAAGTGGAAGTTTTCAACGCCTTGTTAGGGTGCCGCTGTTTCAGCGCACAGGCTGTATCCGCTCTGGTTCGAATCGAGAGGTCCTCGTTCCTGTTGATCCGAAGCATTGCCTGCTGTGCACGGATAGGCGTGGCCGGGATGGCACGCTATTTACGAAAACATGTATATGCGGCCGCCGCCTTGCGTATGGGAGATCCGGATTATATCAGCCCAAAAGTATCTCATGCAGAGCCGCAGCGAAGAATGAGCTTCGGAGATTTGCAGTTTGCAAACATACCGCGAAAAGCGAATCACACGGATTCCTTTGACAATCCGACCAGTTGTACAGCCCTGCCGTTTTTGTGCCCCTGAGCTTGGGACGTGCCGTTTTATGGGACAAAAGCTGGCTACGATGGCAGCAATCGGCTCCCAGGAAGGGCTGATGCCAAAGCCTGCGCAGGAATCAGGGGGGATGCGGTGATCCGTATCCCCCTTTTTTTGTCTAAGGAGCCTTGGCCGGATAAACGTTTTTCGTTCCCTTTATTGGTTTGTCGATTGGGCTAGAAATGGTATAATTAGGAATAGATAAATGTGTACCTCCTCCTCATCATCCTGGGGATAGCCCGCGCTGTCGCGGTTCGATCTCGGGATTTCGCGCGGTATGGAAACAAAGATTCGGGAGCCATCATTCATCCATATATCTCTAATCGATAAGGAGGGCCGGCATGGACGAGTACATGAAAGAATCACTCGAGATCGCCAAGGCACAGGCAAAAGTCCGTAACATGACCGAGGACGAGATCGGTTCGTTGGTCCAGAGCCTTGCAGACAGCCTCAGAAACCTCGAGGAGGGCAAGCAGGCCGAAGGACCCAGGCAGCATCAGGAGCCGGCTGTGGATCCCAAGAAGGCTATACGCGAAAAATCGGTCATCTGCCTGGAGTGCGGTGCGTCCTTCAAGCTCCTGTCCAAGAAGCATCTCGCCCAGCATGGGCTTACTCCGCAGGAGTACAAGGAGAAATGGGGTTTCAAGAGCAATCAGGCCCTTGTTGCGAAATCCCTCTCCAGGAAGCGCAGGAAGAAGATGCAGGAGATGGAGCTCTGGAAGCGGCGCAAGGCTGTTAAGGCGTAGTTAGGCTGCCCTCTTTCCTGGAATAAAGGCTTGAAGCGGCGCGGCTTTCTCGGGCCGCCGCTGCAATGCCCCCTCCCTTTTTGTTTGCTTAAAAGGCCTCGCTTAGAGTGGGGCCTTTGCTTTCTGGGCCACCTTGTCCCGCCTCTGGTCCTTTCTTCGCTCGAACCATCGTGCACGAACGCGGATGGTTGTCTTGACGTAACCCTTCACGGGGTATTTTTGCACTTACCCAGCGGAGGTTCCGTCGATTT
>CAYNCR010000107.1:0-8728 GCA_964395575.1 uncultured Desulfohalobiaceae bacterium | reverse complement strand
AGCGGATTTCCTTCTCCTTCAGGCTCATGGTCCAGCTCATCTTGCCTTCCTCGAGAAGATCAAAGCGTTTCTCAGAATCATCGTTGTGGAAGTAAACCAGAATTTCGTCCCCTGATTTCTCGAGGATCTTATACTTTGAGGTGTCCTCTTCTTGAAAGTTCCTGATGGTCATTTCCTTCTCAGTCACATCAAGCTCAATGCTGTCCAAGTACTTCCTGTACAACATTTTTTCCATGTCGGACAAACTGGATGTGTCCATGGACTCCATGGTCTCCTGCGTGTTGCATTTCCATGATCCCAGCAGCGGATTGTTTTGGTTGCTGAATCCTAGCAGGAAGATGACCATGAGCGCGAGAAGAACAGGTCCTGCTATTCGAAAAGAAATCCGTTCCATACCTCTTCTCCTTATTGAAGGATTTGAGGATCGATTCCGCCAAGGCGGAATCAGCTCGTTCGTCGCCCTTATTCGGTTGCCGCGGAAATATCGGAGAAGGGGACATCGTTCGCCAGGGAGATCAAATCCTCCTTGCTTTCAGCCGAGCTTGTCTGGATGATCACCACCGTTGTTTGCTGGGGCGCAACAAGCAGGGTTCCCTTTCCTCCTCCCTTGTGCAGCTCAAGAATGGCGTCATTGCCGGAGACTTCCAGGGTCTCTACGAATTTCTCCTCAGTTTCCATAGTGACCTGCTGCATGGCCTGGAACTGCCGCACTTGAGGGGCCATGGCACCACTCACGACGGTCACCGTGACGGACTCGCCCGAGCCGTTGGAATACTTCTGCTCAAGTGTTGACCAGGACTCCCCGCTGGATTCCATGTTCGCACCGTTCGGCTCGCCCACTTTCTTCTGACCGCCGATGCGCTCTGGGAGCAACGGGATCCAGTCCTTGTAGTCCGCTGCATAGGCCGAAGGAATCAGGAAAGCGAGGCAAAGGATACCCGCAAGGATCGCCTTGAGCTGAATGCCTTTCATAGAGCACCTCCCTGGCTGGTTACAGGTTGTCGGGCAATCCTGTGGCCGGCGTGGCCCAGGCCCCGAACTGCAATGCCCGGCAATACACTGGATCGAGAACATATATCGATGAAACAAATCCGGGGGAGGCCTTCCAGCCTGCCCGGGATTCAAGTTTTGGCTTGGGAATCCTTTCAGAGTTGCTGTTGGACTCCTGCCAGGGAATGGTCATAAGCTCTCTCAATCACCCCGAATCATGCTGTTGCAAAACCTGAATGAACTTCTCCACCAATTCCGGATCGAACTGTGTCCCTGCGCAGCGCAGTAGTTCCGTGATCGCGTCTTCACAACTCATGGCCTTGCGGTAGGGCCGCTCGCTGATCATGGCATCAAAGGCATCGACTATGGCCAGGATCCGGCAGGGCAAGGGGATCTCCTCCCCCTGCAGTCCCAGAGGATAGCCCTGTCCGTCCCATCTCTCGTGATGCTTGAGGATCCAGTCCGCTATCGGCTCCAGATCGGGCACGGCCTGGGCGATGCGCCTCCCGATCTCGCTGTGCTGCCGCATCTCCAGCCACTCCTCTTCTGTCAATGGACCGGGCTTGAACAGGATGCGGTCCGGAATGCCCACCTTGCCCAGATCGTGGAACTGGGCCAGCAAAAAGAGATCGTTGGTATCGTCCTCTGCCATGCCTGCAGAGCGGGCCAGGGAATACACCAGATCCTGCAGTCGCTCGCTGTGTCCTTCGGTAGTGAAGTCCCTGGCCTCCAGGGCCTGGATCAGGGCCTGTACAGCGGCGTTATGGCCACTCCCCTTTCTTCGCACCTTCTCCCGGTACATGCGGTTGTCCGCCTCGCGGAACAAATCCTGCATATCCACCGGCCCCTGCCCGCTCACGGTGAAACCCACGGACAGGGAGAGAGGGATTCCGATATCCTGATTGTTGTATCCCTCCACCGAGTCCCTGAGGCGCTGGGCCAGCCTTTCCGCGATATCCTGATCCGCCTGGGGAACCAACACAGCGAATTCGTCGCCTCCGAGGCGGGCGATGATGTCGCTGGCTCGGAAGGTGTTCCGCAGGATATCCGCCGTGTTCTTGAGCAGCTTGTCCCCGGATTGGTGCCCCAGACTGTCGTTGATGAACTTGAGCCCGTCCACATCGCAAACAATGATTCCCAGCGGGGTGTATCGCCCGTCGGAGAAACGGGACATCTCTGTCTCGAAGAAGTTGCGGTTGTAGACACCGGTCAGGGAATCATAATAGCTCATGTAGCGGAGATTCTCCTCCGCCTCCTTGCGCTGGGTGATGTCCATGATCGCCACCAGGACCAACTGCTCCTCCTTGTGCAGGAGCAGGGAGGTGGAGACAAGAAAGGTCAGCTCCCTGACCCCCTCTGGACGCCTCAGGGACAGGCCCGCCTCCACCTGATTGAAGCTTTTCCCTGTCTCGAAGGTCTCCAGCACGGTATTCCGGACAACACAATTGGAGCAGTCCGAGCCGTAGCCGCATCCGCGTGGATCGTCCAGAGCATGGACGCAGTGAAGGATATCTCCTCCCCGCCTTCCCTGCATTTCCTCCAGTGGCTCGCCCAGGAACTCGCCTGTATAGGAGTTGGCCTTGCGCACTTTCCGCTCCCTGTCCACAAGCAGCATTACCAGGGGCGCATTGTTGTAGATGGCCTCCAGCTCCTCCTCCCTTTCTTGGAGCTCCCGCTCGGCCTGCTTTCGGTCCGTGATGTCCCGCAATGTGACGAGCAGGGCGGGCTGGCCTTCCCACTCCGTTTCCCTGACCCGTAGCTCCGCCACACGCAACCCACCGCTTCCGGCCAGGATCTCGATCTCGGTACTGCTGTCCGAGCTCAGGGGATGGCCGAACTGTTCTCCCAAGAGCTCCTCTTCCCTCCGATCAAACAAATCACGGGCCGCGGGATTGAGGAAAAGGATCACCCCCTGCCGGTCCACCACCATGATCCCATCGGAGTTTAATTCCACCAGGGTATTCAGCTTTTGGTAGGCTGCCTGGAGCTCTTTCTCTGTGCTTCCCAATTTGATCTTCCTCTCCGGAAGGCTCTCCCGGCGGGACTTTACGCACTCCCGTAAAAAGCCCGCTAGAAAGTCTTCCCTACTGGCTCCGGACAAATATCCCCGAGCCATCCAAGGGCTTACTTCCGAGGCTGAATATCCAGGCCCTCTAGGACCTTTTCCTTTTCCGAGAGGTCGCCCACGATCTTGCGCAGCGGAGGGGGCAGATCCTTGAGCAGGGTGGGCACGGCCAGGATCTGGTGCTCCCTGGCCTGATCGGGATCTTGGGACAAATCAATGACCTCGAGCTCATACCTTCCCTGCAGATGCTCCTCGCATATCTGGCGGATATTCCGGATGGCCTGCTGGGAGCGGGAAGTGCTGCCGGTAACGAAGAGCCGTAAATAGAAGGGGGCCCGGGTCTTATCCCCCTGTTGATCTTCTCCGGTGTCTTGCCCTTCTGCTTGGTTTTCGCCATTGCCCGGATAATCTTTCTTCTCTGAGATCATATTATGTTGCCTTCCTGGTTGGTTTTCTCTCCGCGGCCAGGCAGGCACAGCCGAAGCGAAACCCGCTGGCCCCCGGGATACAGGAGAGTATCAAGTCATCCGGGCGGAGACGCGGAGCCGCCAGCCACTGTCCGGGGCCCGATCTACTGGGGTCTCAATCTCCTCCACGCAGATGCCTGCGATTCCGCTCCCTTTGCCCGAACTTGTTCTCCTCCTCTTCGGCCTCCTGGATGGCCCGCTCCAGCTGTTCCTGCTCACTCTGAAACTCGGCCTCGATTTCCTTGAGCCTGGCTTCCTTCATCTGGCGTTTGCGCTCCAGCTCCCTTTTCTTGCGCTCGATTTCCTCCAGTCGCCGCTGGTGTTCCGCCTCCTCCTGGGCTTCCTGCGTATAGCGGGCGGTGCCGGTTATCAGCCCGGCTGGGCCAGAGTATACATCCAAAAGGGAAATGCCCTCTTCGGAGAGAACAAACTCCCGGAGCTGATGGGAGTGGGACATGCCACGGGCTTTGAGCAGGGATAGAATCCGGGTTCGTTCCCCTCCGGTCTCCATTTCCCGTAACTGGACCCAGGCATCCATGAGGGAGGAAATGTCGGTATTCGTGGATTCCACAGTGCTGCCGCCACTGATCAATTCGGACACCATGGTGGTAATGCCTCGCGATTTCAAAAGATCGATCATGCGGGTGAGCAGATTCTTCACCTCTTCCGGGGTGCCGAGCTGTAACAGGTTGCTCACCGGGTCGATAACCACCACCTCGGGAGGACTTTCCTCGATCAGCTCCTTGACCAGGAAGAAGTGCTCCTCCAGGCCGTACGTGGTGACGCGGGTGGTATGGAACCGGAGGCTCCCCTTGTCATGCCATTTTTGTAGATCGATTCCAATGGATTTCATATTGCGCATGATCTGCAAACGGGGTTCCTCGTAGGAAATATACAGGGCCTGTTCTCCGCGAGCGCAGGCTGCGTTCACAAAACTCGCGCTGACGCTCGACTTGCCAGTGCCCGCCGTACCGGACAGCAGAATGCTGGAGGCGCGATAAAAGCCCTGTCCTCCGAGCATTGCATCCAGACGGTCTATGCCGCTGGAAACACGTTCCTCGGAAACCGGAAAATCCAGTCCCAGCTCCGTGACCGCGAAAAGGTGGATCCCATTCTGACCGATGAGAAAGGGATAGGCGTTCGTTCCGTGTCCAGACCCGCGGTATTTGAGCACCCTCAAGTGCCTGCGCGTGGTCTGGCCCCGCATGGTCTGGGAAAGGTCCACGACGCAGTCCGATACATACTCCTCGATTCCGAAGCGAGTCAGGCTCGCCTCGCCACGTTCCGCGGTCACCACTGCGGTGATGCCCCGGTCCTTGAGCCAGCGCAGCAGGCGGCGAAATTCCGCGCGCACCACGTGCGCGTCCGTGAAAACCCCGAAAAGGGTCTCCACGGTATCCAGCACGATCCTGCTAGCCCCAACTTCCCGGATAGCGGCATCAAGACGGATGAACAGGCCCTCCAAATCGTATTGTCCAGCCTCGGACATCTCCTCGGAGGAGATGCTCACCGCCTCCACCGCGAGCCGCTTCTCCTGGCAAAGGGCGTCCAGATCCCAGCCCAGGGAGGCCACATTCTTTCTCAGGTCGTCCTCCCTTTCCTCAAAGGCGACAAAGACACCTGGCTCTTGCCCCTTTGTTGCGCCTCTCACCAAAAACTGCATTCCGAACATGGTCTTCCCCGCTCCGGCATCCCCGCAAACAAGGGTGGAGCGCCCCTCGGGAAGACCACCGCCGGTTATCTCGTTGAAACCGGGGATCCCGGATTGCACTTTTTGCAGCAGGGCCGCATGTTCGTTTGTTCCCTCCTTTATGGTGGCCATAGTGTCTCTCCTGTGCAGAGAAAGTCCTCCAGAGCTTCATCTTTATGGTGTTAGGGAAGTGACGTTTCTTATAAGTTCTGTCTCAAACAGTGTAAGTTCCTCATGTTGATTTTCTTTTTTCAAATTTGACACCATTTAATGCAGAAATTCGAAATTCGAAACAAATTCGAACAATGACCAAAATGTCAAAGCCTAAGCCAGTTGTTTGGGTAATAGATAAATTTGAATTTGATATTTGGTTCGGATTTCGAATTTCGATATGAGAATTTATAATCTTATAAATGAAATAGAATCATTTGCCAAAAATTGAGGCAACATTTTTGAGAGGCAGCACTAGGAGAAATATGGTTGGATATCACTGGCAGACCCAATCATTGACTCAGGTCAAACAGGATGGGGTGGATCAATACATTATACCTGTGCCGTATTTTTCCTTGTCCATTGTCATACAGGATCACACAAAGCGATGAGGCTGTCGAGCGCTGAAAAAATGGCTTCCCAAAAAACAAGGGCATGCGCAGCAGCCTTTCTCCGTCAAGGAGAGACAACGCAACGATCTCGACCGTTGTTCTTGGCCTCGTACAAAGCGTCGTCCGCCTTTTTGAGCAACGAGGTCGCGCTGTCCCTTTGTTCGTATTCGGCTATCCCGGCGCTGAAGGTGACATAGTCGGCTTCGGGAAAGATGGCGGCATGAATCAGCTCGCCCCGCAGTCGGTGGTAGAGTGCTGTCGCCTCCGGAGCGCTCGTCTTGGGCAGCATAATGATGAGCTCCTCTCCCCCGTATCTGGCAGGCAGGTCTTCCGTACGGCTCTCACGGGCAAGGATGGAGCCGAAGGTCTGCAGCACCTTGTCTCCGACGTCGTGGCCGTAGGTGTCGTTGATCCGCTTGAAGTGGTCCAAGTCGGCAAGAAGGAGGGTGAGCTCCAAATCATGGCGCTTGGTCAGGGCGAATATCTCTTTCAGACGCTCCTGGAAATAATCCCTGTTGGCCAATCCGGTCAGAGAATCCGTGCGCGCGAGCTGAGTAATCCTCTCGTTGGCCCGCTCCAGCTCCCGGTTCTTCTTGCTGAGCTCCCGGCTCATCTGGGAGAGCTCGTTGTTCAGCTGCGACATGCTGTCCAGGATCTCGTTCTGCGTGCTCCCCATCTTGTCCCCCAGGACCAGGTATCCCCCATCTATCTTGTGGGCATAGCAACGGTAGAGGTCCTGCGCGTAGCACAGCTTGAATATCTGGGGAACAAGGTTGTGGGACGAGCTGGAGAGGGTGAGGGAAAGCTCCTCGCCTTCCAGGGGACAAAGAATCGAGCCCAGAGGGGATCCCACGGGATCCCCGGGAAGATGCAGCTTCTGCTTCAGGGATTCGCTGCAATAGGTGAGCACGTACTCCTCATTCGTTATCAGCACGAGGCTCGTCCCGGACACACTCAGGAACCGGGAGATGCTCTCTGGATGCCGCTCCACAATTTCCTTCAGTCTCATCCATTCCTTTCCTTTCGCCACCCTTCGAGAAGCTCGATCGCCCGGGTGCAGTCCTCGGCGTATCCGTCCGCGCCCATCCGCGAAACAAGCTCCGAATGTCCGGCAAAGGCGTGACCACCGAGGAGGATCCAGGGCCGTGGCTGCTGGAACTCTTCAAGGATCTGGTCTATTATATCCTTGGCCTTGATAAGGTTGAAGGCCATGGTCACCGACAGGGCCACCACATCCGGGGCCCGGTCCTTAATATAGCCCACCAGGTCCGGGGCAGGAGTATCCGCCCCGAGATAGTCCACCTCCCACCCTTCCGCTTCCAGACAATTGGCGATCATCTGGGCGCCCAGGACATGGAACTCATTCGATGCGGCAGACACAAGGACCCGTCCCTTCCAGGGCTCGGTTTCGGACATGACCTGGATATACTGGCTGGACACGGCCATGTTGGCCAGGGCCGAGGCCAGATGCTCCTTGGAAACCGAAATATCACCCTGCTCCCACAAATCCCCAATCCGATACATCGCCGGCTGCAAAATGTCCTGATAGAATCGCTTGAGATCCCAGGGCGTATTCACCTGCTCCCGGCTGATCCGCAGCGTGTCCCGTCTGTCTCCCTGCAGAAGGGCCTGGAGGAATTCATCCCGCTCCTCGTTCTTCGACACCCACGTATCCTCCTTGTCGGAAGGGGTTTCCCGGGACAGCGCGATGAAGTCCTCGTGATGGGAGAGGATCCAGTCGTATACTCGGATCAGGGGGGCCGCGATCTCCGGATCGAGGCTTTCCCGGAGCGCCTCTTTCCAGGCCCGGATGTGGACCGGGAAGTAGTCCAGGGAAAAGCCGTGATTGCCATAGGCCCGGTAAACCCAGGGCACTGTATCGATCAACAGGGAATACAAATTCAACTGAAAAACGTTGTCCATGAACACCGCATGGTTGCGGTGATTGTCGAACATGGTCTCCGGGGGATTCTGTCCGATCAGGGAGGACAGATCCTCCCGCGAGGCCAGCTCCTTGTTTACCCGATCCACGAGGAAGGTCAGATGCTCGTGATAGGCTCTCGCGCTGGATTCGGGGATAGGAGGGAGCTCAGAGAGCTCCTGCAGCATGTCCTGCTTCATAGCATCCTCCGTGCCAATCAGGAATTAAATGCCCCAATTGCCGAAAAAAGCGGTGCAGAACCGCGGCATCCTGTTTATGCTAAAGCTGACGAAATTGCTGCAACGTGGAAAGAAAAATTTTCTTGAGTCAAGGGTCGAACTGAGTGACCGCGCAGGGTTCGAGCTACGCAATCGCCACTTTACCAAGTTACTTCCTCGGCCGGCTTCGGATGACTCCATAAGAACCCCTGGCCGTAGTCACAGCCCAAATCATAAAGCATTAGGCGTTGTTCCTCAGTCTCTACGCCTTCGGCCAGGACCTCCTTGCCCAGATTATGGGACATGGCGATTATTGTCTGCACCAGGGTCACGGAGTCTGGGTCTTCCGGCAAGCCGTCCACGAACTGCTTATCGATCTTAATGGTATTGATGGCAAGCTTTTGCAGGTAACTCAGACTGGAATAGCCTTTCCCGAAATCGTCCAAAGCAACCCTTACCCCCCAGCTGGAAAGTGTTTGCAGGATACGCGAGGCCCGGTCCACATTTTCCATGAGATCCGTCTCAGTAATCTCCACCTCCAGACTTTCCGGATGCACATCATTTTCTTCCAGAGCCGCCCTGACCACCTCTATGGTGGCGTCATCGTTGAGCTCTTGAGCTGACAGGTTTACAGAGGTTTTCACCAAAATGCCTTCCTCCTGCCAGGACCTTGACTGTTTGCATACTCTGTGAATGACCCAAGCGTCCGCAAACACGATTATCCCTGTTTGCTCCAGCACCGGAATGAATTCCCCGGGGGAGATGACTCCCCTTT
>CAYNCR010000106.1:0-8901 GCA_964395575.1 uncultured Desulfohalobiaceae bacterium | reverse complement strand
CAGGAGCAAGCGGTTCACCTGGCTCTGCCACTTCTGGCTCGGCTCGGTGCTCGGGCTGGCCCCTCTCGGGGGCTGGCTTGCCTTTGAGCCGCGCCTCGTCCTGCCGGCGGCTCTGTTCTTTCTGGGGGTGACCTTCTGGGTGGCCGGCTTCGACATCCTCTATTCCTGCCAGGATACAGACTTCGACGAGCAGTGGGGCCTGCACTCGGCCCCGGCCCGGTTCGGCCTGCCCTCCGCCATGCAGATGGCGGCCTTCTCCCACGTCAACGCCTCCCTCTTTTTCGGCCTGGCAGGCTGGTCCGCGGGACTCGGCTGGATCTACGCGGCAGCGTGGGCGGTCGTTTCCCTTTCCCTGGGAATCGAGCACAGCCTGGTCTCTCCAGCCGACCTCTCCCGGCTGAACACGGCCTTCTTCACCCTGAACGGCATCGTGTCCCTGATCCTGTTTGCAGGCGTCCTCACCGGCATCTTTCTCTAGGCTGTTCCGGCAAAAACTTCCAGGAGAGAGCGGTTTGAGAATCTATTTGGCAGGCCCCCTTTTTTCCGAAGGCCAGCGCAGCTGGCAGATGCGCATCAAGCAGGGCATCCAGAACTGGGCCGCCCTGCAGGGGCTTGGGGTGGAAGTGGTCTATCCCTATGAGCTCGTGGAGGCCGCCGGAAAGCAGCAGGAAGCCGAGCTGACGGGGCACGGCGTGTTTGTCCTGTGCGAAAGGGCCCTTCGGGAGACGGACCTCCTCGTGGCCACCCTGGACGGCGCGCAAGTGGACGACGGCACGGCCTGGGAGGTGGGGTGCTTCTATGCCCTCAGCGGCGGTGCGACGGAGCGGATCCTTGGCGTTCGAACCGATTTCCGCCGTGCGGGAGACGCTGAGGGAACGCGGGTCAATGCAATGATCGACGCGAGCTGCGGGGCTATCGTGGGATCACTGGAGGAGCTGCTCGAGCGGTTGAGTCATTTGGTGCCTGGGGTAGGGTGAGTTTTTCCGTTCTCCGTTCCCGTTTTCCGTTTTTATTATCATTCCCATGCTCTGTGTGGGAACGTGCTCCGACCGCTGCGGCGGTCATTCTGGACGCAGAGTGTCACTGACATGTCCCCATGCAGAGCGTGGGGACAATAACGGGGCGTTCCTCGCTTTTCGGTCCGAAGTTGGGGGCTTATTGCTCATTACCCCCTGAAAATTGCCCACCTCAATCTTTTCCCCACGATTCTGCATCCATTCAGGGAACCTCGGCCTGCCGCCAGGAAAACTCGAAGATGGAGTGGATCTGCCGCAGGGAATCCAGAAGGTCGTTCCAGGCGAGGTCGTCCTTGCTCAACAGCCGGAAGGTGTAGGTTACATCCTGGTTTTCCAGGTTTTCGTGATAATTGACGAATTCGATGGTGAGGCTGGAAAAAGAGTACAGCACCTCCCGGATTTCCTCGATGGGCCGGGCCTCACAGCAGCAGCGCACGGTGAGCAGCGTGTGCTGGTCCCTGGAGATGCCCGGCTTATACATCCGCAGGCCGAAGAGGACCAGGAAGGCGATGATACTGGTGACCAGCGCGGGCAGAAACAGGCCAGCCCCGACAGCCAGCCCCAGCGCGGTGACCAGCCATAGGCTCGCTGCTGTGGTCAGGCCGCGGATGCTGCCGCGGCCCTTGATGATGGTCCCGGCCCCGAGAAAGCCCATTCCGGCAATTGTGTAAGAGGCGATGCGGCCGGGGTCCGCCCTGATGATGCTTTCCTCCCCGTGTCCCAGGTGCATCTCGGGAATAGAGATAGAGAGCTGCATGAGCAGGCACGCGGCTATAGCCAGGAGAATGTTGGTCCGCAACCCTGCGGCCTGGCCGTTGGCCTCGCGCTCCAGGCCTATGACAGCTCCGATTAACGTGGCGATGATTAGCTTGAGCAGCTCGATCCATTCCTGGCGAGCGAGAAATTCGATCAGGCTTTCCAGCACAGGTCATTCTCCCGAGGCGGAGCCGTGCTCACGATCGCTTGCCTCATTCCCGGCCCCGCCGGATACCCGCCTGATCAGCATCACGGGGTGGGACACCCCGTTGAGGAGCTCCCGGAGTGGGCGGCCCTGAAGTTCCGGAGCTTCGCTGGGCAGGATTACGGTGCCCGGGGATTCTCCGCGTGCAAGCTCCCGGAGCAGCTGCGCAGAATAGGGTGAGGTCAGAGTGCGGAATTCCGCGCGGGCACCCGGCGGAATGAGGGCGGCAGCGCCCCGCCGCAGACGCTCGAATCCCTCCCGACTGTCAGTGGGAATATAGACGATAATCCGCAAACGTTCAAGCTGCAACAGCTCGGGAATCGCGCTCAGGGTCCACTCCGAGAGGGGACTCCCGGTGTAGACGGTAAAGACCGTGGCGCGTATCCGGGCCCCCTGTTGCAGGATGAGTGTGGGGCCTCCGGGCCCGGAAATCAAAGCCTGCACCGTTGAGCCTGTCCGCCCGGAGAGAACCTGGGACCACCCCGCCTTGCCCAGGACGGTGAGATCGGACTCCAGGGCGGCCCGCTGTATCTCGGAACGAACGGCGCCGCGGGAGATATGAAGTCGCCAGGGAACGCCCCACTTGATTCCCGCATCGGCCAGGGCCCGGCGTATCCGCTCCGCCCTGGCCCGGAGCTGCAGCTCCAGCTCCCTGCGCTGAAGCGGCCGGAGACGGCAACTGCACAGGGAAAGCTCGCTGGCAAAGCCGTGTTCCGTATAGCGAAGCAGGTTGCTGTCCTCCACGAAAAGCCCGATAATCTCCCCCCGCTGTCTGGAGGCCATTTCCGCGGCCACTTCCAGGGCCGCCAGACTGTTCGGCGAGCCGTCGAGGGGGACGAGGAACCTTTTCATGCCTATGCGCCCTCCTTATTCCTTGCCCTGTTGTTCTCCGGTTTCCGACTGCCCGGAGGAGAAGCTCCTCTTCTGTTCGGCCATTTCCGTAAGATGCTTCTGGACCATGCCGTTGACCGTGTTGTCGGGAAAGACGTTGTTCGTGTCGGCATCTCCGGCGGCCATGCCGGTCAATAGCTCCAGGCCCTGATCCACTGTGCGAATGGGATAGATGTGGAAGGAGCCCGACTCAACGGCTTCGATCACGTCCTGTCTGAGCATGAGATGGCTCCCATTGGCCTCGGGGATGATGACCCCCTGGTTGCCGCTCAGGCCGGCCTGCCGGCAGACGTCGAAGAAACCCTCGATCTTTTCGTTGACTCCGCCGATGGCCTGGATTTCGCCATGCTGGTTCACGGAGCCGGTTACCGCCAGGGACTGCTTGAGGGGGACACGGGAGATGGCGGAAATGAGGGCGAAAAGCTCGGCCGAGGAGGCGCTGTCCCCCTCGATGCCGCCATAAGACTGTTCAAAGACCAGACTGGCGGAGAGGGAAAGGGGCTTGTCCAGGGTGTAGCGCGAGCCCAGGAAACTGGAGAGAATGAGGACTCCTTTGGAGTGGATGGGGCCGCTGAGCTCGACTTCCCGCTCGATATTGAGCACTTCTCCTCCGCCGAGGCGGATCCTGGCAGTGATGCGGTTGGGACGTCCGAAGGCGAAATCCCCAAGCTTCATGACGGACAGCCCATTGATCTGGCCCGCTTTCTCCCCTTCGGTGTCGATGAGCAGGGTCCCCCTGTGGATCTCCTCCTGGAGCCGCTCCCGGATTCGATCCGAGCGATAGGTCTGGGAATCGATGGCCTGCTGCACATGTCGGGAAAGAATCGACTCAGCACTGTCCTCGCGGGCCCAAAAATCGGACTCTTTGATCAGGTCGGAGATGCTCTGCATGTGGGTGGTGAGCTTCTCCTTGTCCTCCACGAGCCTGGACGCATGCTCGATGATCCGGCCCACGGCGCCCCTGTCCAGGGGAAGGAGCCCTTCCTGACCGGCTATGCCGGCGATCATGTTCGCGTAGAGCTCCTGGTTGTCCCCGCTCCAGTCCATCTCCGTATCGAAATCCGCCGCTACCTTGAAGAGCTTGGCGAAATCCGGCTCCATTTCCCGCAGGAGGTAGTAGATAAGGGGCGGGCCGACGAGCACGACCTTGACGTCCAAGTCGATGGGCCGGGGTTCCAGGGATACCGTGCTCAGGAGGCTGTACATCTCCGCAAGGGACTCGATCTTGATCTCCCCGGATTTCAGGGCCCGCTTCAGTCCGTCCCAGGCCCCGGGATTCATGAGGACATGGCGCGCGTCGAGGATGAGCACGCCGCCGTTGGCTCGATGCAGGGCCCCGGGCTTGATCAGGGTGAAGTCCGTGACCAGGGCCCCCATTTGGGGCGCGTATTCCATCTTGCCCGTCAGATTCGCGAAGGTGGGGTTGTCTTCGTAGATCACCGGAGCCCGTTCCGCGCCGCTGTTGTCCACGAGGACGTTGACCTTGTATTTGCGCAGCAAGGGGGATTCCTCTGCCCCCTCGGATTGCTGGGCCTGGAAGGGATTCTGCTGGCCCTGGGGATTGAGCAGCGTGGCCACGTTGGCCACGATATCCTGTTCCACCTCGTTGAGATATTCCAGCACATGCGGGAGGTCGGCATATTTCTGCCGCAGCTCGTCCACGAGCTGGGAAATGGTGTTTCCAGTGACCTCCCGGTCCAGCTCCCGGAGTTTTTCCCGGGCCTCCCTCTGCCAGGAGGGGATCTTCTGAAACAGGCGCTGCGACTCCTGCTGCAAATCCTGGATGTCCCGCTCCGTGCGCTTGCGTTCCTCGTCCTCGAGCTTGTGGAATTCATCCGGAGATATCACTTCCCCGTCCTTTACCGGGGCAAAGGCGATTCCGCTCGGGGTGCGCAAAAGGGTGAGCCCCTTTTCCCGGGCCTTTTCCTGGAGGGTCTCAAAGGTCTTCTGCTGCTGCTCCTTGAGCTCCTGTTCGATGGCCTGCTTGCGGTTCTGGTATTCCTCGCTCTCGAAGGCGGTCTTTAGAGCATTTTGGGCCTCCTCCACGAGGGAGTCCATGTCCTTGGCGAAGGGGTGTGCCCATCCAGGAGGAAACCGGAGATGACAAGGCCTGCCCTCGTCCTGGAAATTGTAGACATAGCAGAAGTCGCTGGGAGGAGAACGGTCCTTGGCCCAGTCCTGAACGATCTGTCGGATCAGGGTGTGCCGGGACGTCCCCGAAGGCCCTAGGGCGTAGATGTTGTACCCGGGAACGCGGATCTTGGTGCCGAAGCGGATGGCCTCGGCGGCTCTGGGCTGCCCGATGCCCTCGGTGGGCAGGAGAGAGGTGTCCAGATCCGCGGTGGTCTCGAAGGAGAAGCGCTTCGTGTCGCAGGCCTGGTAGAGACGATGTGGGGGCAGGGATTGGGTGGTCATTATTGCCTCCTTCGTTTGTCGGTTGCGCGTTGCAAGGCCTTTCGAGCTGGAGTCCGCGGATCGCCTTTGCGCTTGGAGTGGGGCCGCATGTCGAATTGTCTGTCGAAACCGGCTAGCGGGTCTCGCACGTCCTAGGCAGGGAACCATTCCCGGAAACGGTTCCTGCTCCGAAGGTTTTCGGAGATCATAAACTATTTCAAGCTTCAGCATACAGGATAAAAGAATGAAAAAAATTTGTGAAGGCCGTGGCATTTCTGCGGGGAGGTATTGACGCGGTACCGCATGGTTACGTATAAAATAGAGTACGTCTCAAAAGTTAGCCTGGCCGTGCGTCTGCTCTTTGGACAGCGAAGGAGGAGGAAATGGACGTACTCTTGATCCATCCCCCGTTTCTCGAGGGATATTCCAAGGCACGCATTGATCTGCCGCCGCTGGGGATCGGCTATTTGGCTTCCGTGCTTCGTCAGGATGGGCACAGAGTGCGTATTGCCGACCTGAACATGAATTCGCGGGGCCTCCTGGAACGGGCGGGAGAGTTCGATCTCGTGGGCATTTCCGGTGATACTCCCCGGCACGGAATGGCCCTGGACCTGGCTGCCAAGGTCAGGGAACAGGGAGTGCCAGTGGTTATGGGCGGCCCCCATGTCTCCTTCAAGGCGGAGGAGAATCTTCGATCGGGTCCCGTGGATTACGTGGTCCGCGGGGAAGGCGAGGCGAGCTTTCGGGATCTCGTCCGCGATCTGCAGGAGGGAGGTGACGGAGTCGGCGTTCCCGGGGTTTCCTGTCGAAACAACGGGGATGTGCTGCACAATTCGGGGATGAGCTTTCTGGATATAGGCGAGATCCCCCTACCTTCACGAGACCTTTTGCCCATGTCCTCCTACCGGGTCAACGTCGGGGACAGAGTGGGGACCACGGTCATCGGCAGCAGGGGGTGTCCCTTCAACTGTTCCTTCTGCTCCTCCTCGGAGCTCTTCGGCATCAACTGGCGACCCAGGGAACCGGAAGCGGTTGTGGACGAGGTGGAATATCTCTATCGGAAGTACGGTTTTCGGGCCGTGCTGTTCATGGACGACAACTTCACCCTGGATCCGGACCGGACCATCAGGATCTGCGAACTCATGCTCGAGCGGGATCTGGATGTCTACTGGTGGTGCTTTTCCCGCGTGACCAGCGTCAACAAGCGGGAGGACATGGTGGAGAGCATGGCCGCTGCCGGAGGGAAGGTGGTCTTTCTGGGGGTGGAGACGCCGCACGAGGAAATCCTGGATCACTACAACAAAAAGGCGACTTCGGAGGACGCGGAAAGGGCGGTGCGGATCCTGCGCAAGCACGGCATCCGCATCTACGGCAGCCTCATCCTGGGCGATCCCCAGGAGGATCAGCGGATGATCAGGCAGACCATCCGCTATGCCAAGGGCCTGAATCCGGACATGGCCCAGTTCGCCATCCTCACTCCCTATCCGGGAACCAAAATGTATGACGAGCTGGAGCCCCGGCTGCTGGACCGGGACTGGTCCTACTACGACGGCCTGCACTCCGTGATCAGCTACGACTATATGACCGCGGACGAAGTGGAGGGGTTTCTCAAAAAAGCCTATTTGAGCTTTTATCTGCGTCCCAAACAGCTCCTTGTCTGGGGCGGACAGATGGCCAAGTTCCTTATGTACTTAGCAAGACGGTAGGGGGCGGCCTGATAAAGAGGGGGTGCCGGAACAGAGGACAGCTTCCGGCCCCTGTCCGCTGGTATCAGGATTGGGGCGTGGCCAGGCTCTCCTCGTCCATGTACACCTTTTCGTCCAGAGTCATGCCTTCCCGGATAAAGGGGCTGGGCTCTCGGACTGCCTCCACGCGGTAGAGGCTGGAGGTGTACCAGTCCGTGTCCGCCTCGACCCCTATGCGCTGGAAGACCTCGCATTTGTCCTGATAACTGGCAAAGCTGGTTTCCTGCTGGGGATAGAGGCTGAAGCGCCTCCGGATGTCTGTGACCACAAACCCCATTTCGTGGAGGCGCTGCTGGATGGTGTACCACTTGTTTCTGGAGGCCTCCAGCGTGGTGAGGCCGAAATAGCCCGAGGTGCCCGGGCCTGCAAGGGCTGAGACCCCTCTGGAGAGGAACAGGGTCAGGCCGGGGAGCGTTTCCACGGGATCGGTCACGAAAACGTCATACCCTCCGGTGAGATCCCAGGGGAGCGGCTTCTGAACGTCGAACACCCGGGCGGAGAGGTTGAGGGTATATCTGGATGCGATGTCGTTGATGGAGTCCACGAGCCTGGAGTCAATCTCCAGCACCTGGACGTCACGGGGCAGACCGGTCAAGGCGAGGGCTGGGCCCAGGAGGTCGTCGTCGCCGATCAGACAGATGGAGGTGTCCAGGAGATCCCCCCGCTCCTGGAGGAACACGACTCGGCGCAGAACCCCCTCCGGGGAAATGAACCCCTGATCGAAGTCTTCAGAGGCCCGGGGGCGGTAGGGGAGGAGCTCCTCGAAACGTTCCGCCAGCCCTGGCAGGCAGTCCCGGGCCCGATAGCCCGTTTGCCCGCACTGAGGGCATTGCAGATCCCCCCACTCCTTCAGAAAGCCATAAGTCTCTTCCGCCTGCGGCGTAAGCGCCGCCCTGCCGGATTCAACACGCACCAGCCCCTTTTCCTCCAGTTCCTGCAGAAGGGGAAAAAACTCCTTCAGGCTGGCGTCCTGGCTGTCAACAAGGGAATAGATCGATTTTTCACCCTGGACCAGGGCTTGGATGATCTGATTTCTTATCCGCTTGTCCATGCTCACCCCCTGTCCAGGGTGTAGTGCCTGTAGGATCTGGGGCTGAATTCCTCGAGAATGCAGCGAAAGGCTGTATCCGCCTGGCTCACGTCGCCGCAGGTGAACACATCGAAATTGATCTGTTCGTACTCCGGCCAGGTATGAATGGAGATATGCGATTCCTCGATCAGTATGACACCGGTCACTCCCCAAGGGGAGAACTGTTTGTACATGGAGCCCACCTTGGTGAATCCGACGCGTTCGCTTATATCTTCCAGGATCTTCTGGACCTGTTCTTCATAGGCAATGAGATTGGGGTCCACACCGTAGAGCTCTGCAATGATGTGCCTTCCTACTACCATGGCCACACCCCCTGCTGCTTTGGAGGTTTGACTGACACGATTGGTACGGATGAGCTTCCGATTAAGGGGCTTAACCGGAAATGGCCACAGTAGGGTCCAGTTATTCCCTACTTCGACACCTGCGAGTCTATCCCCTCGAGCGCAGAGTACCCGGGAGATGTCTGGAATCCGGCACATCCTTGCGGACGGTGCAACCAGAGCTCAATAGAAGCGCGTTGCCCCGCGAATTCGACTTTTGCCCGAATTCGTTTCAAGGGCATGTACGGAAGCAAAGCGCTTGTGTTGAGTCCTGTTGCGGTTTGCCGGATTGATCGCCGCCAACTTTCAGCAGAGCCTCAGTGTCTCTGACGACACCGGGGAGCAGAAGTGAAAGGGGGTACCCAAAAGGCAATGTCCGGGAGTTTGTCTCGCTCACATAAGCTTCCCAAAAAAAGAATGGAAGCCTTGTTGTAACTATTCAGCACCTCCCTGGATTCAGCGTAAATGTTCGCGGGGTTTTTTG
>CAYNCR010000105.1:6605-8976 GCA_964395575.1 uncultured Desulfohalobiaceae bacterium | reverse complement strand
CCCGCGCACCATTTTCATGCTTGGTTGTGCCCGGGTCGGCCCGGGAATGAGGGTTATAAGTTTACAAAATGCGAATATCGAAATCCGAAATCCGAAAGAAACATCAAATTTGAATTTATCAATTACCAAAACAACTGACTTGGACTTTAACATACTGGTCATTATTCGAGTTTGTTTCGAAATGAGATATTCGAATTTCGAATTTCCGTAGGGGAAGGGTATATGAGCGACGGGATTTCCGGCATCGGGAGCATCGGCCAGATAGCGCAGTCCATTGAGCAGAGCGCTCAGCAACAGCAGCAGGGCGGCGAGGATTTCCTGGAGACCCTGAAGGGGTTCGTGCAGGAGACGGCGCAGATGCAGGACCAGGCGAACCAGTCCGTGCAGGATTTTTCCGCGGGCAAGGAGACAAGTGTCCATGAAGTGATGGTCAGCATGGAAAAGGCAGGCCTGTCTCTGAAAATGATGAGCCGCATGCGCAGCGAGGCCCTGGACGCCTATGACAAGATTATGCGCCTGAGGGTCTAGGGGCAGTTGTCAGTGAGTCAGTGTGTCGGTGTATCAGTGTGTCAGTTCGCCAGTGAATCAGTGGGTCAGTGGTCGGGGGTCAGAGATCGGACATCGGACGTCGGACATCGGATATCGGACGTCGGACGTCGGACGTCGGATATCGGACATCGGACGTCGGACGTCGGATATCGGACCTCTCCAGGCGGAGGTTCAGCCCTGGGGTTCCCTGTCATAGTTGGGATTCTGCCGCACCTTTTCCACCGCTTCCCGGATGGCCTCCCTGGTTTTTTCTTTATCCAGTGAGCCGCTCAAAACAATGGATGTTTCCTGCTTGTAATGCGGGGGCAGCTTGTTCAGAGCAAGGGCATAGATGTCCTGTATGTCAAGGGTGTTCGGTTCATAATCCGGAAATTCGCGAAGCACGCCATCCATGTTTTCGAGCACTTTCTGCTCGTACTTGTTCCGGATTTTATGGAGGGAGACGGATCTGAAGGTATACTTCTCTTTGATCTTGTCCTCGTTGCTCATGAATCACCTTTCCGTTTTTTTGCCCCATTGCTCTGAAGCGGGGAGCTCATTGGAAGCTCAAGCCCCAATGCTGAGGAAAGCATCAGCTTGTCCCTTGAGCTTTGAAGAGCGAGCTCCATTCCTCAATTCCTTCCTCTCTCGTCGTTGCCCTTTCTCTCATCCGTGAGCAGCTCGTACGCTTCGTTGATCAGGGCCATGGATACGTTGTCCCCGCCGCGGTCGGGATGGAATTTTCTGGCCATGACCCGCCGCTTCCAATTGATGTCCACCGCCTCGTCCAGCGCGGAGTCCAGGTTGAACAGCTCCCGAAAGGCCATCTCCCGCTCTTTTTGGCTCAGCTCCGATATCCTGTGGAAATCTGTAGGAGAGAGACCCTCCATGTGGCGCTGGAAGCGTTTTTTGCTGATGTCTTCCCGGAGCTGGGAGTTGGTGACGTAGCGGATCACGAATTCCAGGATCTTTCGCTTGTCGAAGCGGCTGAATCTGCCCAGGGGTTCGTACTCCACCATATAGTCCGTGTCCTGAATCCAGAGGACGCAGCACTCGCCGCTCGACGCGCTCCAGGTGGCCTTGAAGGCGTAGTTGTCGATGACGATTTCGGTAAGCGTTTCGTAGTATTCCATCGGCATCGCTTGACCTTTGAAATTTTTAACGCCCTGCCTGACAAGGACTTTTGCAACAGGCTGTTGGAGCCCGTTCTCGAGGGCTGGAGCTCTTTTTCAATTCCCCTTGGCCTCCTTGTAGGATGCATGCGGGCTCCTGTCCACTGCAAAGGGGAGCTTCATGAGTCGAGAAGGGACCTTTCAAGGAGCGCTCCCTGAAGTATCCTTCATCGCTTCCCCTTTCGTCAATTCCGGGCAACGCGATGCATGGTGCGGAGTCTGCCGCACACAGGCTCATTTCTGCTCGGCATGAGCCGTAGTCTTTCCCTGATTGCCCTCGTCGGCCACCATTTCCAGAAGTATCTGCGAGTTGCGCGATTCAGAGCGCGTTTTTTCCACAATGTCCTCCCAGTCCTCTGGTGAAACTCCGAGATCGGAAAAGGCTGTTTCATTCATGTATGAGGCATGATCTCCGCCGTCTCCCAACGCTTCCGAGTTGGTCAGGTGATTGGCCACATGGCAGAGCCGTACCAGGTTATGGAAATCGGAGTCGGCCCCCTCCGGGTGGTGGTGCCATCTTACCGTCTCCAGGATCTCCTGGGAGAGATTCCATTTGTCCCCCAGCCAGACCCCCACCTGGGTGTGGTCCGTTCCGAGGATCCTGTTTTCGGCAAAGCACAAGGGGATCCCTTCGCTGCGGCTCAGCTCCAGGGCCCGGGTGAAATCGCGAT
>CAYNCR010000105.1:0-6595 GCA_964395575.1 uncultured Desulfohalobiaceae bacterium | reverse complement strand
CGATTTTGCCGATATCGTGCATGAGCCCGGCCAGATGGAGCTGGTCCCTGCGATAGGAGCTCTGGTCTCCAAATGCGGCGAAAGAGGCAACGCTCTCGGTGGCGGCGGCGGTATAGATGCTGTGCTTCCAGAAGGCGGCACGGTCCATTTGGGCCCCCTCTGTCGGGGGGAAGGTGGAAAAAACAGCAGTGGACAGGGCTATGTTGTGTACAGAGCGGAGCCCCATGACCACCACCGCGGTCCTCAAGTCGGAAATCCGCCTTTCCGTGGTGTAGAACACGGTGTTGGCCACTCTCAAGATCCGGGCCATGATGGACGGATCGTCCTGTATGATCCCAGTGACTTCCCTGATATCGGCATCCGGATCCTGGACCGCCTGATCCAGTTTGCTGATGACCACGGGAAGAGTGGGGAGCTTGTCTATTCGTTCCAGGCGATCGCGGAAGGCGCTGTCCATATCTTTTCTCCGTTCCCCGTTCTCCGTTCTCCGTTCTGGGTTCCCCGTTCTGGGTTCTCAGTTGAGAGTTCCAGGAGTTCCTTGACAGGTCAATGGTTTCTTCCGCGTTGCCCAGTCCGAATTTGTTCTCAGAAGAATAACCCGCCAGGGCGCTAAGAGCGCTAAGGAGGTGCTAAGGAGGAGTTTTTCCTTTGCCGCCTGCCCCGTTAAACGCGAAGCCTGTTTAACAGGGAGGTTAACGGCAAAGGAAAAGGCTTCGCCTGACGGCCCGATATTCGACAGCGAAGGCGCATTTGCTTTGCGGGCGTTCCCGCAAAGCAAAATATCTCTTCTTGGCGGTATCCTTGGAGGCCTTGGCGTCTTGGCGGTTCAAAAAGCCTCAACGGACCAACGCATAGTGGAGCAGGACAAATCCATCTGCCGCGTTGCTCCTTGAGCTTTGAACGTTGAACCAAGAGTCAGGTCCCCTGCGAATCCGCCCATTCCACAAGGGCCCCGGGTATGGAGCCCAGGGGGAGCACCCTCTCCGCTGCCCCCAGATTGATAGCCTCCTGGGGCATGCCGAAAACCAGGCTGCTCTTCTCGTCCTGGGCGATGGTCCGGGACTCCGCCTGCCTCATCTGCAGCATTCCCTCGGCCCCGTCCTTGCCCATTCCCGTGAGCAGGGCTCCGGCGGCGTTCTTGCCGGAGGTCTGCGCCACGGACTTGAAGAGCACGTCCGCGCTGGGACGCTGTCTGCAGACCAGGGGCCCCTGCTTGATGGTCACGTAGAACCTGGCACCGCTGCGGCGCAGGATCATGTGATAGTTCCCCGGGGCGATAAGGGCCACTCCGGGGACCACGGAGTCATTGTTCCGGGCTTCCCGGACTTCCAGGGCAGAGCGTTCGTTGAGCCGAGCGGCGAAGGACGTGGTGAACTGCTCCGGCATGTGCTGCACAATAAGCATTCCGGGAACATGGGCGGGCAGTTTCTGCAACAGGGCGTCGATGGCTTGGGTCCCGCCGGTTGAGGCGCCGATGGCGATCACCTTGTTGGTGATCTTCCTCTGGGCCAGCTCGGTGGTGATCCGCTGGCTCTCCCGCGAGGGCTGCCTGAGGTAGGTGTTCATATCCACCCTGGCGGCTCCGCGGATCTTTTCCACCAGGGAGGGAACCAGCTCGCCGACGCTGAAGGAGGAACCGGGCTTGGAGACCACCTCCACCGCGCCGGCGTTGACCGCGTCGACAGCCAGGTCCGCCCCTTCCTTGGTCAGGGAGGAGACGATGATTACGGGAATGGGGTGGTAGCGCATGAGCTTTTTGAGGAAGGTGAGTCCGTCCATGCGGGGCATCTCGATGTCCAGAAGGACCACATCCGGCTTCCTTTCCACGATCATGTCTCGGGCCACATAGGGGTCCGGAGCTGACCCCACAATCTTCAGATCCTCGGACCTGCCGAGCTCCTTTTCCAGGACCTGTCGGACTATGGCTGAATCGTCCACAACAAGGACTTTAATCATGTATCCTCTTCCCCCTTGTCCAGGGCCAGTCGCGCTCCAATGGGCCTGCCTTCTGAGCTCAGGAAAATCGCGCCTTCTCCGCTTGTTTTTCTGCGCCATTGTTCAGCGGATATCTCCAGACAGCTGGGAACGGACAGCTCGAAATTCTCCTTGGTGCCGTAGAGACGGGCCAGGATATTGCCGCAGGCGATATTGACCATTTCCTGCAGGGCATTGCGGCTTGCGTTCCAGGGGAGGTTCTCCTGATCCTCCTCGCCGAGGACGTTTTCCGCCACCTCCGAGCACAGGGAACGAGAGGCCGCAAGGATCAGCTTTCCGGAGCGCCTGGAGCTGGAGAAGCCGATTTCCGCCAAGAGCGCGCCGTCATCCGGAGGGGCTCCATCGTCCGGCTCCTCCTCCACAAAGACAAAGGCGAACTCTTCGAAGATCTCGGTCAGGACCTCGAGAAGAATGGTTTTGTTTGAGTCATCCATGGTCAACCTCTTTCTATTATCCCTTGTCCAGATACTTCGCCACGATTTCCTTGAATTCTTCCGGCATGAAGGGTTTTTTCAGGTAATCCTCGACTCCCTTGGCCCTGAGCTGCTGGATCTTTTCCTCGCTTTGCTCTGTGGAGATGATCACCACGGGGACCCCCTTGAGGTAGTGCCTGGAGCGCATGGCCTCGACCATTTGGACACCGTCCATAACCGGCATGTTGATGTCCGCGAAGACGATGTCGATCCAGTTATGATCCAGCTTGCTCAGGGCCTCTTCTCCGTCTGCCGCATAGTGGTATGTGCCGATATCGATGCCGGCAACATTCAAGGTCTTGGCCACCATGCTTCGAATGAGAACGGAGTCGTCCACGATCAGGACGTTGTATGCCATAATGCTTCGCCTCTATTTTCCGCTTGGGGAGTCGGCTGTTCAGGTCAAAAGGGATTCCAGCTCGTTCATCTTATCCAGGGTGACGCTGGCCACGTATTCGATATCCGACTTCTTCAGCCCGAGCCGTTTGTGGGCTACTGGCGAGACTCTGTACTTCATGCCGTCGATCCCGGCGCCGACTCCCTCCGAATAGCCCAGAATATCCGCCAAGTGCACCATGTTGACCTGTTCCACGTAGTCCGTAACGGACTCGGGATCGTGGTGCCATTTCGCAGTGACAGTGATTTCCTCGGGGATGTTCCATTTGGTCAAAAGGGCGCCCCCTGCCTGGGCGTGACTCATTCCGAAATGCTCTTTCTCCCGCTCGTCGAAGGACTGGGTCAGCCCATCATCGAGCAAGGAGTCCCGTTGTTCCCACACAAAGGGATCGAGGATGATCTTGCCCATATCGTGCAAGAGTCCCGCGGTGAAGAGCATTTTTACGTCACGGTATCCCATGAGCTTGGCCAGCTCCTCCGAGGCCACCGCAACCCAGACGGAATGCTGGAGCAGGTTCTGGGATCGCAGATCGTATCCGGAAAGGGACCTGAGCATCATGGGCGAGACCATGATGGCGGTGACCACTTCGGTCACGCGCCTGGTTCCCAGGCGCATAAGGGCCACTCGGAGGGACGTTACCGTTCCGGTGGCACCGAAGTAGGCGGAGTTCGCCAGCCGCAGGACATTGGAGGTCAAGCCGGGATCGTATTGGATCTGCTCTTCGAGCTGTTTGAAATCGACATCCGGATCCTCCAGCGATTGCAGCAGAGTCCGGCACATGGCGGGCATTTCCGGAAATTCCTTTATGCGCCGCTCAATCTTTTTGAGGTAGGTCATAATGCACCTCGGTTCCCTGGGATTTCACCGTGAAGCGACCGGATCCAATATGCAGCCGAATGGTCCGGGAGATACTGCCTCCCACATCCTGGACATTCATAAGCATGCTGTTCTTCCACAGAATCTTGCGCAGGACGGTGAAATTGCGTTCTCCGATTTTGAAGAGGTTGTCATCATTAAGGATATGAGCCCCGCCCGCAACTGCTATTTTCAGCCGCGACTTCCGAACTCCGCTTTCGAAAAGCTGGTTCAGCATCAGCGGCATCCCTGTGTCCACAAACATGGCCGGACGTTGTTCCGCCTTGTTCCTGTCCACCTTGGACAAGGGGAGCATGCAGTGGATCATTCCGCCGATGCGGACCATGGGGTCGTATACAACAACGCCGACACAGGACCCAAGGGAATAGGTGACCAGGATATCACCCGAATTCTTGGATGTCTTGTAGTCGGAGATGTCTACAATGCGATAGGGCATAAAAACTAAGAAGCTTTAAGTTTCAGGTTTTAAGCTATAGGGTATAGGCTATAGATGGAATTTTTGCATAAATATGTGGATGGATGGGGTTAGACATACAGTGTAAAAGAGAGACATTTCCATTCATTAAATGGTGTCCATTTTTTACTCACTTGTATCTCAAGCTTGATACCTAAAACCTCACCCCTAAAACCTAAAACTATTTCACATACACAGAAGGCTCCACACTGCGAAAATGGCTGAGCATTCCGGAGAGGCTCTCGGCGTGGCCTACCATGAGATAGCCTCCGGGCTTGAGCAGGCGGTACATTTCATCCAGGAGGTGTTTGCGCACAGTGTTGTCGAAGTAGATCATCACATTGCGGCAGAAAATCGCATCAAGCGGGCCGCGCATGGGAAAGGGCGGCGTGGCCAGGTTCAGGCGCTTGAACTGGATCATGGACCTGAGCGGGTCATCCACCTGATAGGATTCCTCGCTGCCTCCCTGCACCTTGCGGAAATATCTTCCGATCATCTGCTGAGGCACTTTCTGCAGACGCTTCTTTTCATAGATCCCCTGCCGCGCCTTCTCCAGGACCTGGGTGGAGATGTCCGTGGCCAGGATCTTGGTGTCCCTGGTGTTTTGCAGGGACTCCATCAGGGTTATGGCGATGGTGTAGGGCTCCTCCCCGGAGGAGGCGGCTGCGCACCAGATGCGGAAGCGTTGCTGACCGCTCTGCTCCCATTTTTGGGCCAGTTCCTTCAAGATTTCGAAGTGTCGCGACTCGCGGTAGAACTGGGTGACATTGGTGGATATGGCGTCCAGGAGCTCGACAAGCTCGTTTTCCGTTTTATCCTGTCTGATGTGTTCATAGTAGCTTCGGAAATCCTGGATGCCCAGTTTGCGCATGCGCTTGGCCAGACGGGAAGTGACCAGGGCCTGCTTGTGGGGGCCCAGTTGGATTCCCGCCTTGTCGTAGATGAGATCCGCGAATTCCTGAAAGGTTTTCTGGTCGATTTCGGAATTGGGAGTCATGCGCTCGGTGTTATCCCTTGTTGGTATTGGGCGACTGTTGGCCCCTTCCTGCCGCGAGGGTGCGGCGCGCCCGAAAGCGCGCCGCATCGCGACAGACCCCCGGGTTATTCGGAGGAGGGCAGTCTGCTCTGATTCGTCCTGTCCCGACGCTCTTCCAGGGAAGAGTGGGCATCGCCTTCACCGCTGCCTCGTGATTGCATGGCTGAGCTGCCGTCGCCGCCTTCAGCGATCGCCGCCAGCTCCTGCACCATGCTATCCAGGTCCTGGGCCTGGGAGTTGAGCTCCTCCGCTGCGCTGGAGGATTCCTCCGCGTCCGAGGCGTTCTGCTGCACCACCTTGTCCATCTCGGACACGGCGTTGTTCACCTGCTCGATACCCTGGGACTGCTCATTGGAGGCTGCGGAGATCTCGCCGATCAAGGTGTTCACCTTTTCCGTGCTGTCCTTGATCCGCTCCAGGTTGCTGGAGACCTCCTCAGCGACCTGGGCCCCGTTGTTCGCGCTGGTCTGGGACTTCTCGATAAGCTCGGAGGTCTCCTTGGCCGCGTCCGCGGAGCGCTGGGCCAGGTTGCGCACCTCCTCGGCCACCACGGCGAAGCCCTTGCCCGCCTCTCCGGCCCGGGCGGCCTCAACCGCGGCGTTCAGGGCCAACAGGTTGGTCTGGAAGGCGATGTCGTCGATGGTCTTGATGATGCGCGAGGTCTCGGAGGTATTGTTCTTGATCTCCTCCATGGCCCGGGACATGCGCTGGACCGCCTCGGTCCCGCTTTCCACCTGGCTCGCGCTTTCCTTGACCGCGGAATCTGCCTGTGCGGAGTTGTCCGCGTTCTGCTTGGTCTGGGAGGCCATCTCCTCCAGGGAGGAGGAGGTCTCCTCCAGGCTGGAGGCCTGCTCGCTGGAGCCCTCGGCCAGCTTCTGGCTGGAGGAGGAGAGCTGGTCCGAGGCGGTGCTCACCTGCTTCGAGCTTCCGGCAAGGGACTCGATGATGCGGTGGATGGGGCGAGCGATGCTTCTGGCTATGTACCAGAGCACGGCCAGGCCGAGCACGGCCAGTGCGAGACCGATCCCGCTCATGGTCCACACGTCCGTCATAGCGGCCTGCATCTGTTTGTCCGCCCGGGCTGTCACAACCTCCTGCGGCACGCGGACAAATACGCTCCACGGTGTTTGAGATCCGAAGCTCAAGGGCGCGAGGGCTTCAATGGCCGCCTCTTCATCTCCGGCCCCTTCATCGGAATCCACCTGCTGTTCCCCGGCACGGATCACTTCCAGATCCCCCTGGTAATCGTCATGGACCTCTTTCATGTGCACGCCCTGCATGCCGGGACGGTCCGTGGCAGCAACCATGTTTCCCTGGTTGCTGATGATGTTTATATCTCCCGCGCCATCAAAGATCCCCCCTAC
>CAYNCR010000104.1:0-9000 GCA_964395575.1 uncultured Desulfohalobiaceae bacterium | reverse complement strand
CTGCCCTGCCGAAGGCAGGATTCAACAGGGCTCCCCGCGCACTATTTTTATGCTTGGTTGTACCCGGGTCCGTTCGGGAATGAAGGTTTTACAAATCTCTGCCTCTTGAACGGACAGCATCCTGCGCTTGGGCAGCCTATCCGTGTGCTTCCTTCGCTAGGCCAGGGGAAGGCTCTGTGTCAGCTCCCGGGGCACAATGCTGGTCAGGGCCAGGGATCCGGGCTGGAGCGTGCCCAGCTCCGGATAGCGGCCCAGTGCGCGTGCGGGGTTCGCTGTGAGCATTCCCACGGCCTCTTGCAGGGAAAAGCCTTGCGGAGCCCCTTCCAGTAGGAAGGCGAGCTCCTGCCATAAATTCAGGTCCGTGTTGGAGGCCAGACTGTCGGTCCCCAGACAGAGGGGGATTCCGGTATCGCGCATGGCGCGCCAGGGAGGTGTTCCCACGTTGATAGCGGCGTTGCTCCTGGGGCATAGGCAGACAGTGGCCCCGCGTTTATGCAGGATTTCCATATCCCTAGGTTCGAGCTGTACGCAGTGGACTGCCAGGGTCCCCTGGTCCAATAGCCCCAGTTGATCGGCGTGCTGGACAGGGGGTATCCCGGGAGCGATATAGTCCTCGGGCAGCAGAGTGGCCAAGAGGAGATCCGCCAACCCGCCTCTGCCAGTGGTCAAAAGCTCCACTTCCTCCTGGGCTTCGGCGAGGTGGAGCGGAAAGGGCCGTTTCTTGGCATTGGCCCACGTCTTGCTGAGCTGGAGTGTGCCGGGATGAGTGGAATATAGCGCATGGCCCGAGAGGCTCAGTCTGTTGTCCCGCAACGGATTGAAGGACTGGGGCCATACCTCGCGGATATCCTTAATGGGTGTGTACCCGAGGAGCTCTCTGCACAGGGTGAATTCCAGCCGGCTATTCCGGAGAAAACGGTACACTCTGTGGGGGCTGTGTCCGGTGATGTCTGCGACACATGAAGTCCCGCACTCCTCGAGCTCATTTGCTGCCTGGGTTAGGCTCTTCTCGCTTGCTTCCTTCATGGGAAGCTGGACCAGGCTTTGGACCCAAGGGGTGAACCCGTGTCCCTGAAGCGTTTGCCCTCGCAGATGGGAGAGCTCCAGATGGGTATGAGCGTTGATGACTCCCGGTGCGAGGGTTTCCGGTCCCAGGTCCCGGATCGGCCCGCTACATATGTGCTTGAGCTCGCGATAGGGGCCTACATCCGCTATACGCCCTCCACGAAGCAGGAGCATGCCGTCCTCGAGGAGAGGGCATTGTGCATGCATGGTGAGAATATGCCTGCAGCGCAGGCCGTACTCGTTGGATTGAACGTCCGGATCATTCATCGCGAAGGCTCTATGGATGATGTAACTGCCTGTTCCCGCAACCTACCCAGAGCCCTTCCCCTCGAGCAAACCAGGGAGGGGCCGCCTCGACCGCCGGTCTTTATAAACGCTTCCCGCCCTGGTGACAAGCAGAGTCCCCTCTGATTGTGTCCGGAGGTGTCGAATCCGTCTCGAGCTTTGACTGCGATCACTGAAAGGCGACATCTGGCCTTTCGGAGTGCTCTTGAATTCCCGGGAGGAGGTTAGCCGCTCAATGCCCTAGATAGAGTGTGAATTCACTATGGTTCGTATAGCGGACTCGTTGGGACGATAGCCCCAAGCGGCGCAGTCTGGGGCGATTCGCCCCGCGATGTCCCCAGAGCTCTCCTTGGTAGCTTTTCGGGCAGTCCAGTCCGCGGATGAAGCTTTTTTGCGATCCATGCGCATGGCCCATGAGGAGATAGAACAGAACGCGGCTGCGGACCAGGCTCCCCAAAGCCGCATGCCACGGACCGGCAAGGATGTGGGGGAGCATGTCCCGCTCCGGGGGAAGCCCGATCCGGATCACCAATATATTGTTTCGCCACAAGCGGAGAGTGGCGCGGCTTATGGCACTGATGGCCCTATCCTTGTCCCAGGGTCGATAGACTCCGCTATTCCAGAGCTCCGCCAGGGGAGTCCCCTCCAGAACCAGGCAGGGATAGATCCGCACGGAATGGGGTCGGAGCCGCGCAACCTCGCGAGCCTCCCCCAGCCAGCCCGAGGGTGTTTGCCCAGGCAAGCCCGGCATCATTTGAATGCCCAGTTCCAGGCCCTGATCGCGGACAGTGCTGCAGGCCCGTTTCGCCGATTCCGAGGAATACCCCCTGCGACTCGCCCGGAGAACCTCGTCATCCAGGGATTGAACCCCGAGCTCGACCATGTCCAGGCCCATTTGATTTAATTCGTTGAGAAGACGATGATTCACGGCATCGGGCCTGGTGGAGCAGCGAATCCGGGTAAGCAGGCCACGCTGCTTGTACTCGGCTGCAAGGTTCAGAAAACGCTGTTGCCACAACCGGGGAAGACGCGTGAATGTGCCGCCGTAGAAGCCAATTTCGGGGGGAGTCTTTTTGTGAGGGAGGGTGTCTTGGAGTTTTTGTCGCAGCTCGCTATGGATTTTGGCGAGGTCCCTTTCCGGGGTGCCGGTCTGCAGATCCTGGGCACAGTAGATACATTTGCCAGAGCATCCCCCAAAAGGGAGAAATACGGGCCAAATTGAGGAGGAACGGCCCTGTGGCTCGGGATGGGAAAATTGGATGGTCTGGCGCATTCCTGAAAACGGATCCTGGGTTTACAGACTTTATACGCTCAATTGCTTAATCCACACCAACCCCAGGGGTTGGTGTGCCCGATAAGGCCGGATTTATCCGGGAATAGGCGATGTGTTGCGCCCGTAGGGCTTTTTAGGTTATATGTAATGAATTCGATGGGTTATATTTGAGCTTGGTGGGAAGCCCCAAAAAAACCGCACAGAATCGCTTGGTTAAGAAAGAAGTTGTTGTCAAAGGACACGCATTGGGTTATAAATGTAATTATCTGTTTTCTCAGTATCCAGGGGATCAGAGGCCGGATAAAGGGCTTCTCCTCAAAAACCCCTTATTGGCAAGGAGCGGGCTATGGAGGAATGCATCTTCTGCAAGATCGTCCGCGGGGAGATCCCCTGCGCGCAGGTTTACTCCGGCGATTCTGTCATGGCCTTTCTGGATATCGCTCCCATCGTCGAAGGGCATACACTCATTATTCCCAAAACGCATTATTCCACACTCTGGGATTTGCCTCAAGAGCTCGCCGGTGAAATGCAAAGGGTGATGCAGGATGTCGGGGTGGGGATCTTCCATGTGACTGGGTCGACGGGATTGAACGTGGTCATGAACAACTATAAGGCCGCCGGTCAGGTGGTCCCCCATGCGCACTGGCATCTGATACCCCGTCGGGAGGGTGACGGGCTCATGCCCGTGGAGCAGAAGGAATACGAGTCCCAGGAGGCCATGTACGAATTGGCCGCGAAGATCCAGAGCGCCATGTAAGCATCTGAGGGGCTCGCATCCATGCTGAATATACGACTCGCCCCTGGGATTTGATGAGGGAGAGTCCTTTAGGGTGAGCATTCACCAAGAAACCTGTATGCCTCCCCGGGGAACGCGGCTGGGACGAGCAATCGTGTGTGAGCGAAGACCGGCAAAAGCAAGTCCCTCATGGTGTTCTGGAATGCCGCCGTGAAATATGTAATGGGCCTCAATCCCGTGGGAGGTGGTGCTCTACCAGCCCGTTGAAAGAGTCCTTATCAGGCAGGACGTTCAAAAATTGGCTAGGTTGTCGTTTATACCGTGAAATCTTCTTTTGTTTCACTGGGCCGTAGTGAGTCTCCATGCGAGTTTGAATCCCGCACCGGTTTGTGAAGCCAAGCCAATCAGACGCTTGTTTGTCAACTCAAATAGGTGCGGGACAACGCAGCAATTGGAATATTGGGGGGCGCCCTGCTACGGGCAAATCCAAGGGCAGGAGCTAGAACAAGGAGGAGCCATGTCGGAAAACACATTGACCAAAGCGGATCTGGTGGAACGGATCCATGAAAAGACCAACAGAAACCGATCCGAGGTGAAGAATCAGGTTGAAGAGCTCTTGTCCATAATGAAGGAGTCGGTCAAGCAGGACTACTCCTTGCTGATCAGCGGTTTCGGCAAGTTCGAGGCCTATGACAAGAAGGCCAGGCGAGGGCGGAATCCACAGACGGAAGAGGCCATTACTCTTCCGCCTCGAACAGTGTGTGTTTTTCGACTCTCCCGCAAGTTTCGCTCCGAGCTCAATCCGCAAGGATGAAGCTCTCGGGGAAGTGAGAGCTGACCCTGGCCCGCGCTATTTCTGCCTCTGATCTTGAAGCGAAGCGCCCCACCAGGACTCGATAATGGCGCTGCCCCCGAAGCTCGGCCTCGCTGACGCGCGAACGGGAAAGTCCCAATTCCCTGGCCTTGCGCTGCACATGGCGCGCATTTTCCTCTTTGGTGAAGGAACCGATTTGCAGGCTGTAGCTTTTTTCCCGCGAAGTGCCGATTTTCTCAATGCGTACTCTCGCCGTTCCCGGATCAACGATGTCCAGCTCCTGAGCCGCGGCGAAGGAGAGATCCAGGATCCGCTGCTTGCGGAAGGGTCCCCTGTCGTTGATTCGGACAATCACTTGCTCGCCGTTGTCCAGATTGGTCACCCGTATCCTTGAATCGAAAGGCAGCTGTTTGTGCGCCGCGGTCAGGGCGTACATGTCATAGGTTTCCCCATTGGCGGTTTGCTGGCCATGGAATCCGGGTCCGTACCAGGACGCCACGCCTCTCTGGACGAAGCCCTCCTTGCCGAAAGGGGAATCCCCTTGTCTTTCCCGGGGAGCACTGTCCTGAACGGGAAATGTCGGTCCGCACGCGGAAAGCACCACCAAAATCAGGATCATGCAGCTGGCTCGAGCAACTGCGAGGGTCCGGATATTTGGGGTGTTTGTCTCCGGTGCGGGCGACGGCCGTTTTTCTGAGTCCAATTCTCCGTGCGATGAAAGGGATGGCATTATGAGTCGTGTTCTATCCGTTTTTTTTGTATGAAAATGCTTTTAACTTGCTGATTTATTGCGAGAATTGTCTGGCGCGGAGAGACGGGGATGTGCGCTGAAGCCGTGTTTCATAAACAGGTGGGCCTTGTTGTTCGCGATATGGGGATCTTGCCGGTAGCGACGATGATATCCGCGATGCCAAGGGTACGATAAAAATATACGTTGTCCCGTGCGCAGAAATCGCTCGTTTGAAGCTGGTCCCAGTACTGGACGCCGAGATGAAACACAGGCATCAGCGCAATCCCCGACTCCCCGCGCACTATTTTCATGCTTGGTTGTGCCCGGGTCCGCCCGGGAATGAGGGTTGTATGAAAATGTGGCCTAGATGTTGAATTATTGAGGAAAATACCGCGAGGCTCGCCCTGCACCCATTCACTGAATGGGTGCAGGGTTCGCTGGGTTTCATAATACACCTTGGCTTTGCTGATACCGCTTGAGGTATAATTGATTCCATTCCAGTCAGAATTCACATCATTTGAATCCTGCTTCACCGGAAGTGATCCGGGTATGTTGATGAGGTGTTGTGTATCCCATCATGGGAAACCCGGGATGAAACCTGCACTTCAGCGTCCACCCGCCTTCGCATTTTCCTGCTTCGTTGTGCCTGTGTCTGTGCAGGCATGGGGGGTTTTGGGGAGTTCCTCTGCAGGTATCAGTGCGCCTCGGGTTCTTCTTCCGGCCCTTGTTCGATGTCTTCGTGGAGCTTGACGAGCTCCTCGAACCGTACGTCTGCGCCCAGAATGGCGGTGATCTCGTCGTTTTCATCCAGAACGGGTACGGACACGGTCAAGCACAGCTTCTCCGTGAACATGGAGCGGTAGAAGTCCGTGACATGAAGCTTGCCTGCTTGGATGGGAACCTGGAACCATTCCCTGTCGGACAGATCCTGACCGATGAAGATGTGCCTGTACTTGGGCTTGTCCTCGGGATAGCTGATTTGCCAGGTGAACAGCCTGCCGCGGTCGTCGGTGAGATACACGTATTGGATGAAGGGATATTCCTCGATGAGCTGGCTCATCTTTTCCTGCATCTCGTCCTCGTCCTCGACACCCCGCAGATCCTCGCTCAATTGGGAAATCAGCCTTGAGGCGAAGGTGTGCGCGGTCTGCTTGAGGTGGTCGAACTCCGAAATGAAGTACTCCGGCAGGTAGCGCTTGACCAGGCTGCGCATTTCCTCATAGGACATCGAGGTGTTTCTGCCCCGTTCGTACTGCTGCATGATGCGGCGGTATATCTTGCCCACCGCGGGGTGGGACTTGCTGATCTGCTCCTCCCCTACCAGATCCAGGGCCTGGTTGATCCAGTAGGCCACACCGGATTTCCCGGACTTGTCCGTGATGATGATGGGGAGGGACTTGCCCAGGATGTGCTTGGTATCGAAGATGTTGTAGATTTCCTCGTTCTTGGCCAGGCCGTCCACATGAATACCCGCGCTGGTGGCGTTGAAGTCGCGTCCGACAAAGGGATAGCCGGGCGGTATGCTGTGATTGAGCTCTTTTTCGAAGTACTCCGCGATCTCGGTGATGACCGGCGTATAGGCAGCATCGTCATTTCCGGTGAGGGAGATGTACTCCATGACCAGGGCCTCGATGGGGGCGTTTCCGGTTCGTTCACCGAAGCCGAAAAGGGTGCCGTTGGCGCCGCTGCATCCGTAAAGCCAGGCAGTGGTGGCGTTGATCAGGGCCTTGTGAAAGTCGTTGTGGCCGTGCCACTCCAGCCAGTCTCCGGGGACTTCGGCGTCGTCCGTAAAGGCGCGTACGATCTTGCTCACATTCCGCGGAAGGGAGGCACCCGGATAGGGCACGCCATAGCCCATGGTGTCGCAGAGACGGATCCTGACGGGAATTCCGCTCTCGTGGGCCATGTACATAAGTTTTTGGGCGAAGGGGATGCAGAATCCGTAGATGTCCGCCCTGGTGATATCCTCGAAGTGACATCTGGGACGTATACCGAGCTCAAGGGCCTTCTCCACAACCTCGAGATACTCCTTGAGGACCTGTTTCCTGTCCTTCTCCAGCTTGAGATAGATGTGGTAATCCGACACCGAGGTGAGCATCCCGGTTTCCTTGAGACCCATCTCCTTGACCAGATCCAGATCCTGCTTGTTGCACCTGATCCATCCGGTTACCTCGGGATAGCTGTAGTTTTTGGCCAGACAAGCCTCAACCGCTTTGCGGTCCTTGTCCGAATAAAGGAAGAATTCGCTCTGTCGGATCAGGCCGCTTTGACCGCCCAGATGGTGCAGGTAGTCATAGATGGTGCTGATCTGTTCAGCGGTATAAGGCGGACGTGCCTGCTGGCCGTCACGGAAGGTTGTGTCCGTGATGACCATGGGGTCGGCCATCCGGGGCATGATAAACACGTCGTCGAATTGGCATCTCCCCACATTCTTGAAGGGATAGATGGAGCGGAGAAGCTGAGGACTTTCCGGATTCCTGACTTCCCGCTCCTCCTCCGGCTGCTTGAGCTGAAGATGGTTTTTGGCCATATAGAATCGCTCCCAACGAGTGCTGTTTTTGAAGAAAGGACAATTCCCTGCCGGAAGGCGTGGAAAAACCAGCTGTCACCACGGATAAAGCGCTTCACTGTGCGCTCTCGCGGAATGCCAAACGGGAATAACGTGTTCCTTCCCCCATAGGACACGCAAGAAAATCAAAAAAGAATTCCCTGGTGGAAATTGGGGAAAGGGAAATGCTGGCGAGTTTCCGTATGGAAACAGGCCAGAGGAGACCAGGACGAACTGCGACGAAGTGTCTGGGTGCGCATATACAGCTCAAGACATTCGCCACGGCACATTGGGATCCCGGTCTCTGGGCGGGCGGCAAAAAGCCTGGAAACTTGGCAGTCTCTCATTAAGATACTCTACTGTTCCTGAAACCAGGAGTCAATCCGTCGAGCTCACGGCATGGGGGCTGACGGCTCGGTTTTTGTCCCGCCCTATCCGGAGAAAATCGAAAAATACGAGAGCTTTTCGGAGCGCAGGATCACGGTGTGTTTTCCGTTTCTGCGAGCTTGGAATACAGAAGGGAAACCTCGCTGTGTTGCGGATTGATTTCTGCGGCGTGGTCCACAGCGGTTCTGGCCTTGATCAGCCAGTTTCCCTGCAGGAGATGATGGGCAGCCAGGATATATTTCGTTTCATGGGATGAGCCGTACAGGGCCTGGAGGAGATCCTGGTAGAGATCCTGGAACACATTCTTGACCCGTTTTTCGTGCTCGAACAAAAAGCGCGCGAGCACTCTGTTCATGCTGTGATGCGGGAGATAGCGAATAAAAATGTTCTTGCTCTCGCTGAGAATGAATTCAATACGATGTACTTCCTTATTGATGCTTTCCCTGGTTTGCGAGGCGAGTCTGAAGAGGTTGGAGCCGACCTCCTGCTCCTGCCGCGAGTATTCCGGGTCGGACTGGACGAATTTGAACCAGGGAATATATGTCTGCAGTTGGTAAGCGTCTTCGCGGAGCTTCATGCACTCGTGGAATATATAGGCTATGGACCAGTCCAGAAATATGCCTGAGAGAGGGGTGCCCGGTTGCTTGCGAAAGAGCAGGTGCGCAGTGTCTTTCAGGAGCCAGAGGCGACCCTGGGCCATCTCCTGACCCAGGATTTCATCCAGGGGCTTGAAACGTATCTCACCGGTTTGATGGAAAAAGGAGAACTCCTTGTCCAGCTCCATGTGGATCAGGCAAAAGTTCCGGAAGAGATCCGTGGCGAGCTCATTGTGTTTTTTTTCCAGCCATTTTTCGTTCATAACAAAATCCATCGAGAAATGAATGGTTGGTTTGGGGCTCCTATAAGAAGAGCCTTCAGAATGGAGAAGAAAATCTGCTGTCTCACCGGTTCGTGGTAGCCGCGTCCTTGACCGCCAAAAAAGGTATGGCCATTTGAGCTTGGCCACTGGGTCCGGGCGCCCGGTTTGAATAGCAGGGAGACAATGACTGTTGAGGTCCGGGTTCCGCGCTCATTCCTGAAGTTTTATACAACCCTCATTCCCGGGCCGACCCGGGCACAACCAAGCATGAAAATAGTGCAGGGGGAGCCCTGTTGAATCCTG